>NZ_JBVJHZ010000002.1:0-106363 GCF_055586545.1 Glycomyces sp. NPDC050141
ATCCGCAAACGGAAAAAGGAGAGGGGGGTGGCGCGGCTGGAGGACGCGACGGCGGGGGGGGGACCGGAGTGCTTGACCCCTGCCGGTCCCGCCCCCGCGGCATTCCAGGGGGCTCGTCCGCGGGCGCTCCGGCATTGCCCAACCGCTGCCGGTGCGCCCGCGGCGCTCCTATGTCAGGACGCGCTCGAAAGCGGCCCTGGTCTCCTCGAAGACCTCCGCGCCCGGGCGGGCCCAGAGCGCGTCGTTGAACAGCTCCACCTCGATCGGGCCATCGAAGCCGGTGGCGTCGACCGCTTCGAGGTAGCGGCGCATGTCGATGCAGCCGTCGCCCAGCTGCCCGCGTCCGGTGAGGACGCCCGCGGGGAGCGGGGTGATCCAGTCGGCGAGCTGGAAGGACGCGATGCGGCCTTCGGCTCCGGCTCGCTTGATGCCTTGCCAGACTTCGGGATCCCACCAGATGTGGTACGTGTCGACCACGACGCCTACGGCCTCAGGGGAAAACGGCGCCGCGAGATTGAGGGCTTCGTTGAGGGTCGTCACGACGCACCTGTCACTTGCGAACATCGGGTGCAGCGGTTCGATCGCGAGCGTGACGCCCTGCTCGAGGGCGTACGGCGCCAGTTCGGCCAGGGCCGTCTTGACGCCCTCCCTCGCGCTGTCGATGGTGCCGCCCGGCTGGATCGGGCCCGAGACGAGGACGAGCGTCGGGGCGCCGACCGCGGCGGCCTCGTCGATGGCCTTCCGGTTCTCGGCCAGTGCTTCCTCGGTCGGGTCGGTGAAGAAGCCCGCCCTGCAGAGGCTGGTGACGCTGACGCCGGCCTCCTTGACCAACTTGGCGGTTGCTTCGACGCCCATCTCCTGCACCGGTTCGCGCCACAGGCCGATCCCGGAGCCGGTGCGCGCGCAGGCCTCCACGGCCTCGCGCTGGTCCCAGAACTTCGCGGTCGCGTGGTTGAACGAGAAGCGGTCGAGGATGCTCATGCGAGGGTCCGCTTCGGTTGGCCCGCTACCTTCAGCAGGGCGTTGAACCGGTCCATGGCGAGCACCTCGTCCGGGAAGAGGTTCACTTCCAGGGCCAGGTCGACGATCTCGCTGAAGTGCTTGATGGAGCGGGCGGATTCGAGGCCGCCGACCATCTTGAAGTGGTCCTGGTGGCCCGAGAGCCACGCGAGGAACACGACGCCGGTCTTGTAGTTGAAGGTCGGGGCTTCGAAGACCTTGCGGGCCAAGGGGACCGTCGGGTCGAGGATGGCGTGGAAACCGGCGACGTCGTTCTCGTCCAGGCGCTGCACGGCTTTCGCGGCGAGCGGCGCGAGCGGGTCGAAGATGCCGAGGAGCGCGTCGGAGTGGCCCTGCTCGTCACCGGCGATGAGGCGCGGGTAGTTGAAGTCGTCGCCGGTGTAGCAGCGGACGCCCGCAGGGAGCCTGCGGCGCACGGCGATCTCGGCTTCGGCGTCGAGCAGGCTCATCTTGATGCCGTCGATCTTGGCCGCGTTCTCCGTGATGATCTCGATGAACGTGTCCGCGGCGGCGTCGAGGTCCGAAGAGCCCCAGTAGCCTTCGAGGCTCGGGTCGAACATCGGGCCGAGCCAGTGGAGGATGGCCTTGCCGCTGACTTCGCCGAGGAGTTCGGCGTACAGGGCCTTGTAGTCGTCGGCGCTCTTCGCGCTGGCGGCCAGGGCCCTGGAGCACATGAGGATCGTGCCCGCTCCGGCGTCTTCGACGACCGCGAGCTGCTCGAGGTAGGTCGCGCGGATCTCGTCCATTGTGGTCGGTACGGCGCCGAGCTGGTCGGTGCCGACCCCGCACGCGAGGAGGTCGTCGGCGCCCGCGGCTTCGGCGGAGCGGCGGATGAGCTGCTTGGTGGCGTCCCAGTCGAGGCCCATGCCGCGCTGGGCGGTGTCCATGGCGTCGGCGATGCCGAGGCCGAGGTCCCACAGGTGCCTGCGGTAGGCGATCGTGGCGTCCCAGTCGACGGCGGCGGGGCGGCCGGGGCCGTTGTCCGCCAGCGGGTCCGCGACGACGTGGGCCGCGGAGTAGATGACGCGTGAGGTGAACTTGCGGGTCACAGGACCAGGTCCTCCAGCTCGATGCGGCGGCCTTCGCGGGCGGATTTGTACCCGGCTTCGGCCAGCTGGACGCCGCGGGCGGCGGCGAGGAAGTCGTGGTGCCACGGCTCGTCGTCGACGACGTGGCGCAGGAACTCCTCCCACTGGATCTTGAAGCCGTTGTCGAAGACCTCGTTGTCCGGGACTTCGTGCCACTGCTGGCGGAAGGGGATCGGCTGGTCGATGTCGGGGTTCCACACGGGCTTGGGGGTGTGGACGCGGTGCTGGGCGCGGGCTTTGCGGAGGCCCGCGATGGCGGAGCCCTCGGTGCCGTCGACGTGGAACTCGACGAGTTCTTCGCGGTCGACGCGGGTGGCCCAGGAGGAGTTCATCTGGACGACGGTGCCGTCTTCGAGTTCGAAGAGGGCGTACGCGGCGTCGTCGGCGGTGGCGGCGTAGGCCTTGCCGTGCTCGTCGAAGCGCTCGGGGATGTGGGTGACGACGTGCGCGGAGACGGACTTGACCTTGGCGAACGTCTCTTCGAACACGTAGGACCAGTGGGGGAACATGTCGAGGACCATGCCGCCGCCGTCTTCGGCGCGGTAGTTCCAGGAGGGGCGCTGGGCTTCCTGCCAGTCGCCTTCGAAGACCCAGTAGCCGAACTCGCCGCGCACGGAGAGGACGCGGCCGAAGAAGCCGGAGTCGACCAGGCGCTTGAGTTTGCGCAGGCCGGGGAGGTACAGCTTGTCGGCGACGGCGCCGTTCTTGACGCCGGCGTCGCGGGCGGCGCGGGCGAGGGCCAGGGCGTCGTCGAGGTTGGTGGCGATGGGCTTCTCGGTGTACACGTGCTTGCCGGCCTTGATGGCCGCGTTGACGGCGGCGAGGCGGTGCTGGGTGGTGAGGGCGTCGAAGTAGACGTCGATCTTGTCGTCGCCGAGGGCCTCGTCCAGGCTGGTCGTGTACTTGTCGAGGCCGTGGCGGCCGGCGATCTCGGCGAGCTTGTCGGCGCTGCGGCCGACGAGGGTGAGCTCGGGCCAGATCACGCTGCCGTCGGCGCGCTCCACGCCGCCCTGCTCGCGGATGGCGAGGAGTGAGCGCACGAGGTGCTGCCGGTAGCCCATGCGCCCGGTCACCCCGTTGAGGGCGATGCCGACGGTGATTCTCTCTGCCATAGGGATGTGCTCCAGACCTTGCCGAACATGGCGTGGGAAGCGTTCGCAGAACAGAATAGGCAAACGCTTTCTTATTTTCTTGAACTATACCCCAAACGACACCCGGGTGAAAGCGGTCTCCTGACAGTTTTCCCAGAACGGCCGCGCAGGTACGGGAAAAGCCCCGGCCGCTCGGCCGGGGCTCTCCTCGAAGTCCTAGAGGTACTGCTCGCTGATGTCGGCGACCTCTTCGGCGGGCGCCCAGATCTGGTACACGCCGTTGTCGTACGGCTCCAGCCCGAGCGAGCGGGCCACGTCGCTGCGGCCGCCGCGGTATTCGAGTCGCAGCCACTCCCCCGAAGCGCCGAGCACGAAGAACGGCTCGCCGCGCCAGGTCGCGATCGTGCGTACGTAGAAGAAGTCCTCGAGCTCGCCGATCGGCACGCCGCGCCGGAAGCGCCCGTCCGCGACCTCGACGAACCCGTCGCCGCCGGTGGGCGAGTACAGCCGCACGTGGGCGCCGTCGGGGCTGGAGTCGTATTCGGCGCCCTTCCAGCGGGCGATGTAGCCGTCGCGCATCAGGCGTCCTTCCATTCGCGGTCGCGGGTGTCGAGCACGTGCGCGGCCCGCTCCTCGGGGTTGGGACGCACCAGGTCGTAGTGCCCGTCGGCGTCGGCCCAGGCCTCGCCGAGTGCACTGTCGTATCCAGGAGCACTGTCGTAGCCGGGAGCGGCGTCGTAGCCGTACGCCTCGCCCATCGGGCCGCTCGGCGCGGGCCCGGCGGGCAGCGCCGGGGTAGCCGAGGCCTCGATGGCCGCGGGGCCGCCAAACGAGCCGTCGATCGGGGTCCACTCGCGGGTGTCGGCGTCGTAGAGCGCGATGTCGTGGACTTCGCCCCGCGAGTCGATCCGGTGGATCTTCGCGCCGTGCGGGAGCCGCACCGAGTCGACCTTGTGCTCGGGGATGCGCTCGTCGCCCTCGGAGGGCGCGAACCCGTCGCCGCGGAACGGGCCGGGCTCGACGACGGTGCCGCCGCGCGATTCGGCGGTCGCGTAGTCGTTGCCGCCCAAGGCCACCGGGTAGAGGTCGGTGCGGTAGCCGACCCAGCGCAGGACGTGCACCGAGTCGTCGGCGGGGCTGAACTCCTCGCTGGAGCGGATGAGCCCCAGCGCGAGGTACAGCTGCGCGGGCGTGCGCAGGTGGTCCACGGCCCCGGCGGGGTGCACGAAGCCGCCGACGCGGTCGTAGCCGCGTTCGAGGTAGAACGGCACCTGCTGGTGCGGGATGGTCTTCTGCCACAGGACGGGCTGGATCTTGTGCGACGGCGAGTTGGCGCGCGCGGCCGCGGCGTGGCGCTTCTCCATCTCGGTCGCGAACCGGAGCAGGTCCTTGGCCTCGGCCCATTTGATGAGCGGCTCGATCTCGGGGCCGCTCATGTTGGCGCCCACGGAGGTCCCGGGGTTGACGTACAGCGCGTAGTCCTGGGCGGGCCAGTGCTGGATGAGCCAGCCGAACGGGACGACCGTGTGCGCGGTTGCTTCACCGGCGCGTTCGGCCATGCGCTCGAGCGTGGTGTAGACGGTGATGCCGATGATGCCGTCGACGATGTCGCTGGACCAGCGGAACGCGGGGTCGCCGACGCGCAGGTGGGCGGCCTCGGGGTCGCCGATCGGGAGGATCACGCTGGCGCACAGGAGGGTCTGGAGGAACGCGGCGGTGTCGCCGGAGGTCGCGGCGGCGGCGAGCAGCGGCTCGGCCTCTTCGCCGCTGAGTTCGACCGGTTCGGCCTGGGCCTGCGCGCTGGGCTGCGGTTCGGACTCGGCGGGGCGGCGGCCGAAGGCGCTCGACATGGACGCGAAGGATTCGGCGGAGCGCTGCGGCTCGGAGCCGAAGGTGTCGTCGGCTCGGTACGCGTCGGGCTGGGGCGGGACGAACGCGGCGGCGTTCCCGAAGGATTCGCCTGCCGGGAACGGTTCGGGTGCGCCCGCGGGCGGCGCGGGGGCGCGGGTGGGCAGGGTCGACGGGTCGGGCTGCTGGTCGCGCAGCCAGTCGGGGGCGTCGGGCCATTCCTGCTGCTGGGGCTGGCTGGGCCACTGCGCGTCGGCGGGGAACGCCTGGGGCGCGGCGGGCGGCTGGGAGCCGAAGCCCTGCGGCTGCGAGCCGAATTCGCGCGGCTGGGAGCCGAACGAGCCGGGCTGGGACTGCTCGGGTTCGGGCGGCGGCTGGGACGCGAAGGAGTGCCCGTTGAACGGGTCGGCTTCGGGCGCTTCGGCGTCGCGCGGGGGCTGGCGCAGCGGGAGCCCGGCGGAGGTGGTGCCGCCGACGGTGGAGGCGGCCTGCTGGGCGGCGCCGTTCAGGTCGGAGGAGCGGCGCGGCGCGGGCGGGACTTCGGGGACCGGCGGGGCCGGGGGCATGAAGCTCTCGCGGCGGGGCTCCGGGGCGGGCGCCATCGGGTTCGCGAACGGGTCCGACTGGGCCTGCGGGAACGCGGGCGCGGACGAGAACGGGGACGATTGCGCGCCAGAGGAATAGGTGTCGCCGTACGGGTCGGCGGGCGCCGGTTCAGGTGCCGGGTCGGCCGGGACGGTGGTCATGCCCTGGGCGACTTGGGAGACGAACCAGGCCGGGAGGTACCCCTCGATAGGCAGGCCGGGGTTGACGGCGAGCCACCACTCCTCGTCGGGCCAGGCTTCGGCCAGCGCGGTGAAGGAGACGCGGCGGGAGGCGCCGGCGTTGTCGCGGAGGCAGGTTTGGAGTGCGGTTTCGGAGGTGAAGGCGAGGATGTGGGTGCGGTCGTCGGTGGTCCAGGTGGCCCAGGTGTCGGCGCCGGTCCCGTTGGAGTCCTCATAGGACAGTGGGAGGACGAGTTCGATCTGCGCCAGGGTGCGGAAGTATCCGTCCTGGTCTTCGGCTCGCAGCGCCTCTCGGAGGCGGTGCTCGATCTCGTTACTGGGTTCCCACATCGATCCCACTCAGCCCTTCCCCCCTACCGGTCTTGGATGGGGCGGTGCTCGTTGACGGTTTGCAGGCGTCGCCGAGGCGTGTCGAGGTAACGCGGCGTCCCCTCGCGATCGTCACCGTAACGCGAGGGGGTTGTCAAGTTTCCGTCAGTAGGGCGAGAATAACGAATTCATAAAGGAGAACGTGTGTCATTCCCACGCTGTGGGCCTGTCGCTGTGTAACGATCCGGTTCTCATGGGGGACCGCTTCGGACGCTTCGTTCTCGCCTGCGTGTGCTCGACGCTGTTGGCGCTCTTGCTCTCCGCGCACACGGGCCGTGCTTCTGCGCCTGCCGCGTGGCATCTGGCCGCGGTGGGGGCGCCGGAGGCGTGGCCGGTCAGTACGGGTGAGGGTGTGGTGGTGGCGGTGGTGGACTCGGGTGTGGACGCGGATCATCCGGCGCTTGCGGGGGCGGTGCTGCCGGGTCGCAGTTATGTGGATGTCGATCCGGGGGCGGAGCCGCGGCTGCTGGCGTTCGGGTCCGATCCGGGGCCGGTGTATGAGCGGGCGTTCGGTCAGGCTGATCCGGTGGGGCACGGGACTGCGGTCGCGGGGTTGATCGCGGGGCGGGAGGCGCATCATCTGGGGATCGCGCCGGGTGCGGAGATCTTGCCGGTGCGGGTGCTGGATGACGAGAACCGGTACCACGATTCGGCGATGGTGGGGGCGGCGGTGGAGTGGGCGGTGGACAACGGTGCGGACATCGTGAACCTGTCGCTGGGGGGTCACTATGATTCGCCGCCGTTCGCGGAGGCGATCGCGTATGCGGAGCGGCATGACGTGCTGATCGTGGCGTGTACGGGGAATCAGCATGCGGATGCGCCGGATGAGGACGTGTGG
The DNA here is from genome assembly GCF_055586545.1 of Glycomyces sp. NPDC050141. Classification (NCBI taxonomy): domain Bacteria; kingdom Bacillati; phylum Actinomycetota; class Actinomycetes; order Glycomycetales; family Glycomycetaceae; genus Glycomyces; species Glycomyces sp. NPDC050141. The sequence continues at coordinate 7,040 of NZ_JBVJHZ010000002.1, forward strand.
TTCCCGGCGCGGGTGTCGGATGTCCTCGCTGTCACCGGTTCGGACGAGCACGGCCACCGGTGGAGGACTGCAGTGACGGGTGAGGAGACGGATATTGCGGCGCCGGGTGCGAATCTGAATGCGCCGAAGCCGGGCGGGGGCTACAAGACGGTGACGGGGACGTCGTTCGCGTCGGCGGTGGTGTCGGGTGCGGCGGCGCTGGTGCGTTCGGCGCACCCGGAGTGGACTGCGGATCAGGTGCGGCGGGCGTTGACGGGTACGGCTGCTGCAGGCGATCCGGGTCTGGGTGAGGGGATCGTGGACGCGGCGGCCGCGGTCGACGCTGAGGTGCTGCCGCATGCTCCGGACCCGGCGGGGTCGGGGGTGTCGCCGGTGTGGAGTGCGGCGGCGACGGCTGCCGGTGGCGGCCTGCTGGGTGCGTCGGCGCTGCTCTTGCGCGGCGGGCGCGGTGCTCGCAGGGGCGGTCGGCTGTCGGGCCGTCCGCGTACCATGACGGGGTGACCGCCGCCGACGCCCGGAAGGGTAAAGAAAGCGAGCTGGCTAAGAAGCGCCGGGCCCGCGTCATCGACCGCCTGCTCGCCGCGGCCCATCCGGACGCGCATTGCGAGCTCGACTACGCGAACCCGCTCGAATTGGCGGTGGCGACGATCCTGTCGGCGCAGTGCACCGATGTTCGCGTGAACCTGACGACTCCGGCGCTGTTCGCGAAGTACCGTTCGGCGGCGGACTATGCGGAGGCGAACCCGGAGGAGGTCGAGGCGATCATCCGGCCGACGGGGTTCTACCGCAACAAGGCGAAGTCGATCATGGGCTTGGGGAAGGCGCTGGTCGAGCATCACGACGGGCGGCTCCCGGAGGACATGGAGTCCCTGGTGAAGCTCCCGGGGATCGGCCGGAAGACGGCGAACGTGATCCGCGGCAACGCGTTCGGCGTCCCGGGTATCACCGTCGACACGCACATGATCCGCATCACGAACCGGCTCGGCCTCGTGGACGGGAAAGACCCGGTGAAGCTGGAGTTCCAGCTGCAGAAGCTGATCGAGCACCGCGAGTGGACGATGTTCTCGCATCGGATCATCTTCCACGGCCGCCGCGTCTGCATCGCCCGGAAGCCGGCGTGCGGGGCGTGCACGCTCGCGGTGCACTGCCCGTCGTTCGGGGAGGGCCCGACGGACCCGGCCGAGGCCGCGAAGCTCCTCAAGGGCGACAACGTGGACGAGCTGATCCGGTTGGCCGGTATCGAGCACGCGGTGGGCGCGTGAGGCGACTGCTCACCGCTGCGGCGGCACTGTGCTTCTTGGCGGCCTGCACGAGCGAGTCGCCTTCACCAGGGGTCTCGGCTCCTGAAGCGGCCGAACCGACCTGGTCGGTCGCGTGCGCTTCGGGCACGGCCGAGGTCGAAGGGGTCGGCGACCTCGAACTCGACTGCCTCGGCGATGAGGCCGCTACCACCGTCGGCCCAAATGGGAAGCCGATGCTCGTGGTCCTGTGGGCGTCCTGGTGCGGGCCGTGTCAGGCCGAGGCCCCGGAGGTCGAGGCGTTCTACCAGGCGTACGGCGACCAGGTCGATGTCCTCGGGGTGGACACCGCGGACACGCGCGACATGGGCCGCTCGTTCGCGGAGGAGTTCGGCATGACCTTCCCTTCCGTGTTCGATCCCGATGAGGCCGTTCGTATCGGGCTCGGCGTGCCGGGCCTGCCCGGGGTCGCGTTCGTCAACCCCGACGGCACGGTCGCCGAACTCGTCGCCGAACCCGGCGTCACGACTGAGAGCCTCACCGAGACCGCCGAGTCCGCGTTCGGCCTGGAGCTGGCATGACCGAGACCCGACCCGACTGGTGGCCGCCGCTGCTCAAAGCCGCCGCGGACGCGAAGCCGCCCGTGATCGGCCGCGTCATCGCCGACCACCTCCTCCCCTACGAGGAGGACGACGCCCGCACCGCCTCGGTCCTGGTGCTGCTCAAGGACACTGACGAGGGCCCGTCGGTGCTGCTGCAGCAGCGGGCCGCCACGTTGCGCCACCACCCCGGGGAGGTCGCGTTCCCCGGCGGCGGGACCGAACCGGGCGACGCCGACGCCGCCGCGACCGCCCTGCGCGAAGCCGCCGAAGAACTCGCCGTCGACCCCGACTCGGTCCTGGTCGGCCGGTCCCTGCCGAAACTGTGGATTCCCGTGTCCGGCTTCGCGGTCACGCCCGTGCTCGCCCTGTGGACCCGCCCGCACCTGGTCGCCCCGCAGGCCGCCTCCGAAGTCGCCGCCGCACACCAGGTCCCGCTGCCGCTCCTGGCCGACCCGGCCTCCCGCGGCACCGTCCCGTTCCCTTCGGGCCGCAGCGGACCGGGCTTCCAGGTCGAAGGCGTGCCCTTGATTTGGGGGTTCACCGCCGGGGTACTGTCGTGGCTCCTGGACCTGGGCGGGTGGGCCCGCCCCTGGGACACCGGCCGGACGATGGAGCTCGAACGGCACTGAACGGAGGCGCCATGGAACCGGCCAGCGCGGGACTCCTCGTCGACGTCGTCATCGTGCTCCTGGCGCTCCTGTTCGCGATCAACGGCTACCGCGAGGGGTTCATCGCCTCCGCGACCACGTTCGTCGGGTTCCTCGGCGGCGCGATCCTCGGCATCCAGCTCGCCCCGTTCGCCGCCGACTTCTACTCCGAAGCGCTCGCGAAACTCATCGCGTCGCTGCTCGTCGTCTTCGCGCTCGCCCTCGGCGGCATGGCCCTCGCCACGTCGCTGGGGTACAAGCTCCGCAAGCGGCTGCGCCGCGACGGCACGAAGCGCCTCGACCACCTCGCCGGGCCGATCGTCTCGGTCGCCGCGGTCCTCCTCGTCACCTGGGTCGCGGCCGCGCCGCTCGCGAACTCCTCCATGCCCGCCGTCGCCTCCGCCGTCCGCAACTCCAGCCTCGTCTCCGGCATCGACGAGTACATGCCCGAAGCGGTCAAAGGCGTCTACGAGTCGATGCGCGAATCGCTCAACACCTCCGGGATGCCCGACGTGTTCTCCGGGCTCGACCCGACCGAGGCCCGCTCGGTCGAACCGCCCGACCCCGAGCTCGCCGCGTCCGGGGTCGTCACCGGCTCCGAGGGCTCCGTCCTGAAGGTCCACGGCACGGCGCCGTCCTGCGATCGCCAGATCGAGGGCTCCAGCTTCGTGTACGCCGACGGGCTCGTGGCCACCAACGCGCATGTCGTCGCCGGGACCGAGTACGTCCAGGTCGAATCCGACGGCGACATGTACGACGCGGAGGTCATCGTGTTCGAGCCCGAGAAGGACCTCGCGATCCTCTCGGTTCCCGACCTCGATGCTGCGCCCCTGCCGCTGCAGGCTGAGACCGCCGCGAGCGGCGAGGACGCGATCGTCCTCGGCTATCCGGGGGGCGGCCCGTACACCGCGACCGCCGCGCGCATCCGCGAAGCGCGCATCGTCACCGGCCCCGACATCTACGACGACGGCACCGTCACCCGCGAGGTGTACCAGCTGTACGCGCAGATCATCGGCGGCAACTCCGGCGGCCCCCTCCTCAACCCGGAAGGCGAGGTGATCGGAGTCATCTTCGCCGCCGCCGTCGACGACCCCGAGACCGGATACGCCCTGACCATGGACGAGTCCGCGCCGGTTCTCGAGGCCGGGCGCACCGCTTCGGGCCCCGTCGGCACCGGATCGTGCACGTGATCTGTGGGTTCCTGTGGGAATACGCCATTGCCTGATACTGGGCGTGGCGTCACATTGCAGGTAGGCTGTACCGGTCGCTGTCGACGCTTTCCGTTTACCGGAGACAAAACCCTGCTGAGACGGCGTGGTGAGTCTCTCGGGGTGACGCTCGGAACCGACGGAACGCATTCATTCGGATACGAATGTCGATTTCGGCGTCTACGTGCGCATGTGGATTTACGGGGGTCTCGCTCCCGCAATGCGGACAAGAGGCATAGACTCAGTACTTGCACTAGCGGTGCGTTGAAGAAAGGTGCGAACGGACATGGAAGATGTATTGGCCAGGGCCGCCCTGTTCAAGGGCGTAGACCCCGAAGCTGTCGAGTCGCTCATCAAAGAGATGGAGTACATCGACGTCAACAAGGGCCAGACCGTCTTCACCGAGAACGAGCCGGGTGACAGTCTGTACATCGTCATGTCCGGGAAGGTGAAGCTCGGCCGCCGCTCGGCCGACGGCCGCCAGAACCTGATCGCGGTCATGGGCCCGTCCGACATGGTCGGCGAGCTCGCGCTGTTCGACCCCGGTCCCCGCACCGCCACCGCCACCGCCTTGACCGACACCCGCCTGGCCCGCCTGTCCAAGACCGCCCTGCGGCCCTGGCTCGCGAACCGGCCCGAGATCGCCGAGCAGCTGCTCCGGGTGATAGCACGCCGGCTGCGTCGCACCAACGACTCGATGGCGGACCTCATCTTCACCGACGTCCCCGGGCGTGTCGCGAAGGCCCTGCTGCACATGGCGAGCCGCTTCGGCACCCGCGACGGCGGCGTCCTCCGCGTCACCCACGACCTCACGCAGGAAGAGCTCGCCCAGCTGGTCGGCGCCTCCCGCGAGACCGTGAACAAGGCCCTGGCCGACTTCGCCGGGCGCGGCTGGCTGCGCCTGGACGGCAAGAGCGTCATCATCATGGACCCCGAGCGGTTGGCTCGCCGGGCCCGCGTGTAACGCCCAAGGATGAACATGAGGCCCCCGGCGTCGCCGGGGGCCTTCTTGTTTCCACAGGTCCGGAGCGTGATCTCCCGATCACGCCCCTTGGCCGAGTCGACGTTCGCGCCGAACCCCGTCTAGACTTCCGGTAACCATCCCGGAGTCTGCTGAAGGAGCGTTGTGGCAGGGCAACTGAACGTCGAAGTCGTAGCAGTCGACTCGAAAGTGTGGTCCGGAACGGCCAAGGCCGTCTACGCGCGCACCACCGAAGGCGAACTGGGCATCCTCCCCGGGCACCAGCCGCTGCTGGGCGAACTGCGGATCGACAGCAACGTCCGCGTGCAGCCGGTCGACGGCGGCGAACTCGCCTGGCAGATCGAAGGCGGCTTCCTGTCGGTCACCACCGACGGGGTCACCATCCTCGCCGAGACCGCCGAAGCGGTCGCCCCCGCTTCGGCCTAGCCATGCTGAAGGCACTGCTCGTCGTCGCCGCACTGGCGGCGGCCGTCGCGGTGTTCCTCGTGCTCACGTACGTCCGCCGGTCCTTCCTGTCCCGCTCCGGCTCGGTGGCCATGGCCGCCCGGCTCTCCCGGCACATGGAAGGACGCGGCTGGGCCCCCGGCTTCGCCGTCTACGAACGCGGCACCCTCCGCTGGTACCGCATGTTCTCCCTCGCCTTCGGCCCCCGCTACTCCCTGCTGCGCCAAGACGTCCAGGTCTCCGAGCGCCGCAAACCCGCAGGGCCCGAAGCCCAGATCTTCCCCCCCGAAGTCGCGATCCTCCGCTGCAAGTCCTCCTCCGGCGAAGTCGAACTCGCGATGACCACCTCCGCGGTCACCGGGTTCCTCTCCTGGCTGGAAGCCGCCCCGCCCGGAGCCGAGTTCTACAGCGCCCGCGACTGACACGAAAACGCCTCCCCCGAGTCGATCGGAGGAGGCGTTCCTTCGTTCAAGCCGCCGGTTCGAGGGTCTTCGTGAACACCGTGCCGCCGTCGATGTCCTTGAGCGACACCGTGAGCATCTCCGTCTCCGCGTCGATCCCGACCTCCCCGAAGAACTGGTAGCCCACCAGCGGGGACGTGTTCGCCGCCGGAGGCGCCTGCACGAACACCGCCTCCGGACCGAACGTCGCATCCAGCTTGTTCGGACCGAACGCGCCCGCGTTCAACGGCCCCGACACGAACTCCCAGAACGGGTCGAAGTCCTGGAACACCGCCCGGTCCGGGCTGTAGTGGTGCGCCGCCGTGTAATGCACGTCAGCGGTCAGCCACACCATGTTCTTCACGCCCTCGCGCTTCGCGAACGACAAGAGCCCCGCGATCTCGCCCTCCCGGCCGCCAGGGGCGCCCCCGGTGCCGTTCGAGACGCCCTCCTGCGCGCCCGTGCCGTCCCCGACGACCAGGCCGATCGGCAGGTCCGCCGCGATCACCTTCCAAGTAGCGGTCGACCGGCGCAGCTCCCGCTGCAGCCACTCGAGCTGCTCCGCGCCCAGGATCTCCCCGGTCGGGCCGTCCGCGTCCGGGTTGGCGCTCTTGAACGTCCGCATGTCCAGCACGAACAGGTCCAGCAGCGGACCGTACGCGATCTTGCGGTAGATCCGGCCCGCGCCGTCGTGGGCGCCGAACCCGCCGGGCGTGAACTCCGCGAACGCCTGCCGCGCCCGCGCCGCCAGCACGTCCACGTTCTTCTCCGTGTACTGCGGCAGGTCCAGGATCTCCCCCGGGTACCAGTTGTTGACGACCTCGTGGTCGTCCCACTGGTTCACCATCGGCACCCGCGCCAGGTACGCGCGCAGGTTCTCGTCCAGCAGGTTGTATTTGAACTGGCCCCGGTACTCGGCCAGGGTCTCGGCGACCTTCAGCTTCTCGTCGACGAGCGTGTTCTTCCACGTCCGGCCGTCCGGCAGCGCCACCGTCTCCACGAGCGGGCCGTCGCTGTACACGAAGTCGCCCGAGCACAGGAAGAAGTCCGGTTCGGCGTCGGCCATCGCCTGGAAGATCCGGTACCCGCCGAAGTCCGGGTTGATGCCCCAGCCCTGACCGGCCAGGTCCCCCGACCACTGGAATCTGATGTCGGCCGGTTCGCATGCGGCCGTGGTGAACGAGCCTTCGAGGGCCTCCGACTCCCGCTCGCCCTCGGCGGTGATCCGGTAGTGGTAGGTCTTCCCGGCCCGCAGGCCCTTCAGCCGCACCTTCCCGGTGAAGTCCGTCGCCTCCGTCAGGGCGGGGCCGTGGATCTGCCTGGCGTGCTTGAAGTCCGGGCGGGTGGCGAGCTCCACGCGCATCTGGGAGCCCCGGTCCGCGCGCGTCCACAGGACCGCGCCCTGCGCGGACACGTCACCGGACTGCGCACCGTGGGTGAGCTGCGGGCGCGAAGCGGCATACGAGATCCCGGGAGTCCCGAGAAGGATCGCGCCGCCGGCCCCGGCGGCCAGCAGCCGCCGACGAGCAATCTGCACTGTCGTCTCCAAAAAACCGTGGGGGTGTTCGATTGACAGCCTCACCCTCCCAGCCGAGGACGGCCGCGAGGTGGCCCGCGGGTGAACAACAAGGCCCCGCTCCCCGGACCGGCTTGCGCCGTGGTGTTGCCGGGGAGCGGGGCGGAGGGAGGCCTCTTACGCGCCGAGGCGCGACTCAGCTCATGTTCCCGCGCCAAGGCGCGGGAATGGCTTGGTGGAGAAGACGATCTCGACGGGCACCTCGAAGTACTCCGCCAGTTTCAAAGCAAGGTAGAGGCTCGGACTGTACTCGCCGCGTTCGAGGTACCCGACGGTCTGGTAGTGGACCCCCAGCGCATCGGCGAGCTGCCGCCGCGACACGCCCCGCTCGGCGCGCAGCATCGCGATCCGGTTGTAGACCTCGTCCCCGGCCACGGCTCGATCACCAGTCCCTCTGCATGTCGGCGCGGCGCGCCGCCACCGCCGAACCCGATTCGCGCCGCGACATCCGCCGGAGCAGCCTGGGAGCCAACGCCATCGACGCCACAGCCCACAGCGCGAGCACGGCGAACATGGTAACCGTGCGCCAGTCGCCGCCGATCTCCACGGCCGCCATCGACTCCGGCAGCAGCGCGTGCCGCATCCCCAGGCCCATCCAGTACACCGGGAACGCCTGCCCGACCCCCTGCAGCCAGCCCGGCAGCGCCGTGATCGGGTAGAAGATCCCCGAGACCGCGATCAGACCCATGATCGGGAACATGACCAGGCCCATGTTGCGCGGGTTGTCCAGCAGCGCACCGATGACCGCGCCGATCGGCAGGGCCGCGGTGATCCCCATGAGCAGCACCGCGACGAAGATCAGCCACCGGTCGGGCGACCCGAACTCGAGGCCGTCGAACAGCGGCAGCCCCACCGCGAGCATCGCGGCCACGGTGATGCACAGGAACATCGCCGTCGACACCAGGTTCCCGACCAGGTACCCGGTCATGCCGCCCGGCATCGACTTCGCGCGCAGCAACGTCCCGTTCGTGCGGTCCATCGCCAGCGCGCCGACCATGGCGGTGATGCCGCCGAAGATGACGTTCATGCCGATGAGGCTCGGCATGTTCATGGAGCCCAGGGACACCGGGGCGCCTTCGAAGTCGGCTTTCTGCATGAAGACGAGGACGATCATGGCGATCCCGGTGGGGACGATGAAGCTCATCAGGTCGCCCGGTGAGGTCAGGGAGATCTTCGTCTGGATGAGGGCGCGCTTCCAGCCGGTGCGGTACTCGTGGAGGGTGTTGGTGCTCATCGGGTGACCTCCGTGAACGTCGAGACGGCCGTGTCGCTTTCGCCTGCTTCGAACTTCGCGACGAGTTCGAGGTAGGCGTCCTCGAGGCTGGCGCGGTGGACTTCGAGTTCGGTGACCGTGCCGCCGTCGGTGGCGAGGAGCTGGCGGACGAAGTCGGTGGCGTCCTCGGTGGCGTGGATCTGGAGCTTGCCGTCCTGGACCCATTTCACTTCGGCGGTGGTGGCGGCGGCGCGGGCGAGCTGGTCGGGCGAGCCGTCCGCGATGATGCGGCCGCCCGCGAGGATGAGGATGCGCTCGGCGAGTTTCTCGGCTTCGTCGAGGTCGTGGGTGGTGAGGAGGATCGTGGTGCCGTCGAGGTCGGTGAGGCGGTGGATGAGTTCGTGGAACTCGCGGCGGGCGTGGGGGTCGAAGCCGGTGGTGGGTTCGTCGAGGAAGAGGAGGGCGGGGCGGCCGATGATGCCGAGGGCGACGTCGAGGCGGCGGCGCTGGCCGCCGGAGAGGGTCTGGACGCGTTGGGCGGCTTGTGCGGTGAGGCCGACCATGTCGAGGAGTTCGGTGGCGCCCCAGGGTTCGGCGTAGGGCTTGTAGTACTCGGCGAAGTGGGCGACGATGTCGCGGACTTTCCATTTGCCGTTGTCGCGCCATTCCTGGAGGACGACGCCGAGGCGGGCGCGCCAGGCTTCGCTGCCGTTGGCGGGGTCGGTGCCGAGGACTTGGACGTCGCCGCCGGAGCGGCCGCGGAAGCCTTCGAGGATTTCGATGGTGGTGGTTTTTCCGGCGCCGTTGGGCCCGAGGAGCGCGGTGACGCCGCCGGGCTGGATTTCGAGGTCGAGCCCGGTGAGGACGTCCTTGTCGCCGTAGCGCATCCGCAGGTCGGATACGGCGATGGCGGGGTGTTCCATGTTCATCTCCGCAGTAGCAGTCCATTGATTGATAGCACTCATGCTACATCTTGGGGTAGGACTCTGCCAACCCGTATAACGACGAGGGCCGTCCACCTTCCGGTGGACGGCCCGGCCCTGCGCGCTACTCCTGTGAGGCCCCCGGCTTCCACAGCACGTCCCCGCCCGGGTTGGCACCCTCGGCGCCGCTTGCAAGCCGTCGATTTGCGCAGCGCGCCAGCACGAACAAGAGGTCCGAGAGCCGGTTCAGATAGGTCACCGGCACCGCGTGCGTCGTGTCCGGCTCGGCGTCCAGGAGCGCCCACACGTGCCGCTCGGCCCGCCGCGCCACCGTGCACGCCTGGTGCAGCAGCGCCGCACCGGGAGTGCCGCCGCGCAGGATGAAAGAGCGGAGCGCCTCGAGGTCGGCGTTGCACTCGTCGATCCAGCCCTCGAGCCGGGTCACATAGGACTCGTCGATCCGCAGCGGCGGATACTTCGGGTTCGGGGACACCGGCGTCGAGAGGTCCGCGCCGACGTCGAACAGGTCGTTCTGGACCGCGAGCAGGATCTCCCGCTCACGCTCCCCGATCTCCCCTGTGTGCAGCGCCAGCGCCGTCCCGATGACCGCGTTCGCCTCGTCCACGTCGCCGTATGCGGCGAGCCTGACATGCGTCTTGGGGACGCGCGAGAAGTCGGCGAGGCCGGTCGTGCCGTCGTCGCCGGTCTTCGTGTAGATCCTGGTGAGATTGACCGCCATGCACCGACCATATAGCCTCGCCCCATGGCAACAGTCACAGTAATCGGTTCGGGACTCATGGGCTCCGGGATCGCGCAGGTCACGAGCCTGGGCGGTTGGGACGTCACGTTGATCGACACAGACAAGGGCGCCCTCGAACGCGCGAAGGCGGCGATCCGCGGTTCACTCGACCGCTTCGTCGCCAAAGAGAAGGTGACGGCGGAGGACGCCGAAGCGGCGCAGTCGCGCATCACCGTCACCACCGACCTCGAAGCCGCCGCCGGGTCGCAGATCGCGGTCGAAGCGGTCTTCGAGCGCCTCGCGGTCAAGCAGGAGGTCTTCCGGAACCTCTCGGCGGTCTGCGCGCCCGAGACCATCCTCGCGACGAACACCTCGGCGATCCCGATCACGGAGATCGCCGCCGCCGCAACGCATCCCGAACGGGTCGTCGGCACCCACTTCTTCTCGCCCGTGCCGATGATGCAGCTGTGCGAGCTCGTGCGCGGCATCCACACCAGCGACGAGGCCCTCGAGGCGGCTCGGCGCTTCGCCGAGTCCGCCGGGAAGACCTGCGTGGTCGTCAACCGGGACGTCGCCGGGTTCGCGACCACGCGGCTCATCTGCGCGCTCGTGAACGAGGCCGCGCGGCTCGTCGAGGACGGCGTGATCTCCGCCGAGGACCTCGACACCGCGTGCCGGCTCGGCTTCGGCCACCCGATGGGCCCGCTCGCCACCGCCGACCTCACCGGGATCGACGTGATCACGCACGCGACCGAGAACATCTACGCGGACACGGCCGACCCGCAGTTCTTCCCGCCCGCGCTGCTGCGCCGCCTCGTCGCGGCAGGCGAGATCGGCCGCAAGTCCGGCAAGGGATTCTTCGGCTACTCGGAGTTATCCACAGGCCTGTGGACAGCGAAGAACGGCGCGGACCAGGAAGTCCGCGCCGTTTTCTACGTTGCTGCTACTTCGCGGCGAGGGTCGCGCGCGCCGGTGCGAGGACTTTCTCGCCCGCACTCGTGACGGTCATCGCCAGTTCGACCGAGGCCGCGTCGACCTTGCGGACCTTGCCTTCCACGACCACTTCGGCGCCGCCGTCGGCGGGCACGACCACGGGCTTCGCGAAGCGCGCCGAGAAGTCGGTGAGGGTCGCGTCGATCCCGGCGCCCGCCGCCCATTCGCGCACGGCGCGGGAGACGAGGCCCATCGTGTACATGCCGTGGGCGATCACGTCAGGGAGCCCGGCGGCCCTGGCCGCGGCTTCGTCCTGGTGGATCGGGTTCTGGTCCCCGGAGGCGTCCGCGTAGGCGACGAGGTCGGCCCGCGTGACTGCGAACGCCGCGGTGAACACGGCCTGGCCCGCTTCGAGTCCGGTGAAGGTCATGCCGGGTCTCCCGCCACGAACAGGGTGGTCCACACCTCGGCGGCCAGGCCCTCGGCGTCAGTGACGTCGGTGCGCAGCGCGAGGAGGTCGTTCCCGGCGACGGACTTGATCGACTCGATCGTCGAGGCGCACGACACGGCGGCGCCCGCCCGCAGCTCGCGGTGGTACGCGAAACGCTGCTCGCGGTGCAGGACGCGGCTCCAGTCGAGCCCGAAGTCGGGGTCGTCGATGAGCCGCTCCGCCGCGGGCAGCGTGAGCGATATAAGGAATGTAGGCGGAACCGATCCGTCGTCGTCCAGACCGAGGGCCTGGGCGAAACGGGTCACCGAGTCAGCGGTGATGACCACCGGATCAGTGGGCGGCAAAGACCGGCCTGCGTACGAAGTGTTGAGCATGTACTGCAGTGGAAGGACTAGCGGGTCTCTTTGTGAGTCCGGGAGACCTTGCACTTCGGGCAGTACTTCTTGAGCTCGAGCCGGTCGGGGTGGTTCCGACGGTTCTTCTTCGTGACGTAGTTGCGCTCTTTGCACTCCACGCACGCCATGGTGATCTTGGGGCGGACGTCAGTAGCCTTGGCCACGATGAGTGCCTTCCTCTAACGCGGCCTACCGGGATGGCGGGCCGTTCTTGAACAAAACAAAACGTCGGCCATCATATCTCAGTGACCGACGCTTGACAAAAGTAGCGATGGGCAGGATCGAACTGCCGACACAACGATTATGAGTCGTTTGCTCTACCACTGAGCTACACCGCCGTGCGCTCACTGCCACCAGATGGCTCTGTGTGAGCAGTACAGCACTTCTGAATACTAACCCCGAAGTGCTTCCGAGCCCCCTTACGGAATCGAACCGTAGACCTTCTCCTTACCATGGAGACGCTCTGCCGACTGAGCTAAGGGGGCGTTCGCGAGGCTTCCCTCGCGGCCTTGACAAGAGTACATGACGGGCCGCCCGGAACGAACACGGGGCCCGCCTTGCGGTGCGGGCCACAACAGCGCGCTCAGACCACCCGGAGGCGGGCCCTTCCAGCGCCCCCTGCCTGGTTGTCCAGCCACGCGGCGAACCGGTCGGCCGGCAGCGGGCGCGAGAAGTAGTAGCCCTGCCCGGCCTCGCAGTGGAGCTCGCGGAGCTGCTCGACGGTCTGGTGCGCCTCGATGCCCTCGGCGACCACGTCGATCGCGAAGTGCCGGGCCAGGCCCAGCACGGCCTCCACGATCGCGCGGTCGTCGGCGTCGGTGGCCATGCCCTGCACGAACCTGAGGTCGATCTTGATCTCCTGCACCGGCAGCCGCCGCAGGTACGCCAGCGAGGAGTACCCGGTGCCGAAGTCGTCCACGGACAGGCGCACGCCCATCTCGTGCAGCCGGTCGAGCGCGGGCGTGAGCCGCGGCTCGCCCGAGACCACGTCGTCCTCGGTGATCTCGAACGTCAGACGGTCCGCCGGGACCCCGTGCCGCTCCAGGAGCACCGCGACCTTGTCGGGGAAGTCCGCGTCCGCGAGCGTGCGCGGCGACAGGTTCACCGCCATCGGCAGCGGCCCGTCCTCTCCGGCCCACTCGGCCGAGCGACGCAGCGCCTCGTCCAGGACCGTCTCGGTGAGCTGCCCGAGCTGCCCGGTCGACCCGGCGATCGGGATGAACTCCTCCGGCGCGACGAGCCCGAACGTCGGGTGCGGCCAGCGCACCAGCGCTTCGGCGCCGAGGATCGCGCCGGGGTCGGTGAGGTCCCGGTCGAGGCGGACCTTCGGCTGGAAGTGCACTTCGAGCTGGCCGCGGTCCAGGGCCCGGCGCAGGTCGGCCGCGAGGCCGATGCGGCGCAGGCTCTCGGATTCGAGGCCGGAGTGGTAGAGCTGGACGCCGTCGGCGGCGTTCTTGGCCTGCCTGGTGGCGCCGTCGGCGCGTTTCAACAGCTCGTCGGCGTCGGCGGCGAAGTCGGGGTGGGTGACGACGCCGACGGCGGCGGAAAGGGAGACGGCGACGCCGCCGACCTCGAAGGGGCCCTGGACGGCGGCGCGCAGGCGCCGGGCGGTGTCGAGCGCTTCGTCGGTGGAGGCGAGGCGGGTCTGGAGGATGAACTCGTCGGAGTCGATGCGGCCGAGGAAGGACGCGGCGGGGGCGTGGTCCTTGAGGCGCTTGGCGAACTCGCTGAGGGCGGTGTCCCCGGCTTCGTGGCCGAGGGCGTCGTTGATCTCGTGGAGGGAGTCCACATCGAACATGAAGACGGCGACGACCTCGCCGGGGACGGTGATCGAGAGGGCCTCTTGGAGCGCGGCGAGGGAGCGGCGGCGGCTGGGGAGGCCGGTGAGCGGGTCGTGGTAGGCGTCGTAGCGGAGCTGGTCGAGGAGGCGCTCGTTCTGGACGGCGATGCCGACGTTCGCGGCGATGGTCTCCATGAGCTGGAGGTCGACGGGCACGAAGTGGGAGATCTCGCCGCCGATGCGGTCGGCGACGGACAGGCACCCGTACACCTCGTCGCCGGAGCGGAGCGGGACCATCATGGCGCCGCGCAGTCCGGCGGCTTCCAGGGCCGCTTTCTGTTCGCGGGAGCCGTTCTTGGGGCTGAGGAGGACGCCTTCGCCGGAGGCCATGACGGCCTGCTGGAGTTCGTCGGGGATGGGGTCGAGGTCGGTGAGGCCGGCGTCGTCGAGGGTGGAGGTGAGCCGGATCTCGGGGTACCGGCCGGATTTGGGGACCCAGACGGTCGCGGACTCGGCGGAGAGGATGTCGCGCAGGCGCCCGAGCATGGCGTCGATGAGGCGCTTGGAGCGCACCGAGTCGACGACGAGCTGGGTGAAGTCGTTGAGTTCGCGCAGGACGTGCCGCTGGCGGCGCAGGGCGGTGTAGCTGCGGGCGAGGTAGATGAACGCGGCGACGACGGCGGCGATGAGGACGCCGGTCCACAGGTTCGCGCCGAGGAGCACGAGGAAGAGGACGCCGACGCAGGCGGCGAGGACGGGGCCGACGAGGGTGAGGGAGAACCCGAGCCAGGCCTTCTTGACGCTGTCCCAGCCGGAGAGGAAGAACAGCATGAGGGAGATGAGGATCGTGGTGATGAGGCCGACGATGACGATGGCGGAGATGAGGACGAACCAGGTGCGGGGGTCGGCGGCGGCGCCGAGCTGCATGTACTGGACGTAGAAGACCGCGACCGCGGTGGAGGAGGTGGTCATGCCGACGTTGAACGTCGGTTTCATGAGCCCGATGTCCTCGCGGATGTACCGCCCGGCGTAGTAGAGGGTCGAGGCGAAGCACTTGGTGGCGACGACCCAGAACGGGGGCAGGAAGAACAGGGCGATGACGAGGGGGATGTCGGTGAGGTTGAAGGAGATCCGCATGCCGCGGGCCTCGTGCTGCACCAAAAGGCCCTGTGCGACGACGAAGGCGACGACGAACAGGGCTACTTGGACCACGGGGAAGTTCGCGGGCGGCCCGAGGAGGGCCAGCCCGCCGACGCCCATGGCGGTGACGACGCCGGTGACCACCCGAGGCATGACCTGGCGTAGTACCCGGTCGCGGCCTCGCGTCACCGTCATCGTGTTTGGACCTTTCGCTGGGCGAAGGCGCTAGCTGATGTCGCCCGAGCTCTGCGCGGACATGGAGATGTCGCCAGAGCTGTTCGGGTTCGCGGAGATGTCTCCGGAGCTGCCGCCCGCGCTGGCGGCAGTTGCGCTTCCGGCGATGATGCCGAGCGCGAGGAGCCCCGCGGCAAGCGCAGCGCCGAGCCGCTTGAAGAAGTTGACCGGTTTCACGAGGCCTCCCGTGAGGTGTGGGAATGTGCTGTCAAGGGGACCAGTAGAGCCCATGGTGCCACAGTCGGCTCTCCCTGGGGAAGGCTTGGGACCGTGATTCTCGTGCTCTTTCTGGTTCAGCCGTACGGGTGAGCACGGCTCACCCCATTCTCGCCGATGCCCGGAGGGGGGTCGTCCACGGGTCGGTCGTTCGCACGCCTGGTCGTGCTCGATCATGTAGGTTAGGCTCACCTTACACAAGAATATGATCGTTGTTCGATAAGGAATACGCACATGCCTGCAGACACCGCCGCTGCGAACGGACCGGCCGAAGCCGGGACGCCCCTCTTCTCGGCCCGGATCCGCGAAGCCTCCTGGTCGCGCCACCAAGGGCTCGACCCGTCGGCCGACGAGGCCGCCGAGAAGGCCCCGGGCGTGTTCGACATGCTCTTCGACGGCACGCTCAGTGTCGACGACTACACCCGCTGGCACGCCCAGCAGTACTTCGTCTACGAGGCGATCGAGGCCGCGGCCGCGCGCTTCGCCGACGACCCGGCCGCGGGGCCGTTCGTGTTCCCCGAGCTCGCCCGCGTCCCCGCGATCGAGGCCGACCTGAAGTTCCTCATGGGACCGAAGTGGCGCTCCGGGATCGAACCGCTCCCGGCGACGAAGGCCTACGTGGACCGCATCAACGAGGTCAGCGCCGACTGGCCCGGCGGCTACATCGCCCACGCGTACACCCGCTACCTCGGGGACCTCTCCGGCGGCCAGGCCTTCGGGAAGGCCGCGCGCCGCAACTACGGCTTCGAATCCGAAGGCGTGTCCTTCTACGAGTTCGCGGACATCAAGAGCCCCAAGGCGTTCAAGGACGAGTACCGGGCCCGCCTGGACGCGGTGGACCTGCCCGAGGCCGACAAGGCGCGCGTCATCGAGGAGATCCTCCTCGCGTACGACCACAACGGCGCGGTGCTCTCGGCGCTGGGTGAAGCCTTGGGGCGCAACCCGTTCGAGCCGAAGGTCATCGCCGCGATCTGCCACCACATGAACACCGACCACGTCGCGGACACGCTCGTGATCTGCCAGGGCGTCGGCGGCCAGCGCGGGGCCGAGACGGCCCGCATGACCGGGTTCGACGGCGACGGCGCCGATTTCGCGGCCGTGGTGGACGGCGCGGAGGTGCCGGTCCGGGTCGAGTGGGCCGGGGCCCTGTCGGAGCGGGCGGAGGTGCGGCCGGAGATCGTGCGGCTGTTCACCGAGTCGAAGTCGCAGCTTGAGAACGTCTGACCACTACCTTCCGGGAATGTCCTGATTGTCGCGACACGCCGGGCGGTGACGAATCTCGCCCGCCCGGTGTTCGCGGCGTTACCGTGTGGCGGTTGCCAAGCCCACGGCCGGCCCCCCGGGAACCTCTGGTTCCGAAGCGCCGCCGATGGGCACCGCCACTATCTCGGAGCTCGAATGTCCGATTCCGGACCGGTAGCCGCCTCCGCTATCAGGCGTCACGCCGCCCGGCCGCACCGCACGAGGGGCCAGCACCGCGCCTCGTGGGCCGCAGAACTCTCCCCGCTGCTGGCGGGGACGCAACGCAGGTACACCGCTGTCGTCGGCTCGGCCGTCGCCGGGGCCTCGATCGTCGCGATGGCGACGGGCGCGGGGTTCTCCTCCGGTGAGGAGGGTCCGGGTTCGTCGCGGGCGGTGGCCGATATCGCGGCGCTCGCCGCGGAGGCGAGCGTCCCTGAAGCCGAGGTCGGGTCGACTGGGGACGTTCCGCTGGGGACGGCGGCGGCCGATACGGCCGCGGTCGAGCGGACCTCGCCGGTGACCGGTCAGGCGGCGCAGATCGCGTGGACGCCGATGCTGGACGACATCACGATCACGTCCCTGTTCGGGCAGCGGTGGGGCCGCAACCACAACGGGGTCGACTTCGACGCCGAGACCGGGGACCCGGTGTACGCGGCGTATCCGGGGACCGTGACGCACGCGGGCTGGGAGACGGGGTTCGGGAACCTCGTGATCATCGACCACGGCGAGGGCGTCGAGACGTACTACGCGCACAACTCGGAGGTCCTCGTGAGCGAGGGCGACTGGGTGGACGCGGGCGGGCAGATCGCGAACGCGGGCAACACGGGCCGCTCGTTCGGCTCGCACGTCCACTTCGAAGTGCACGTGAACGGCGAGCCGGTCGAGCCGCTGAACTATCTCGCAGAAGCAGGGCTGGACCTGCGCTAGAGCTTGCTCACCGGTGCGAGCCTGAGGATCACCCATTTGGGTTCGCCGTCGCCGAAGTCGATGCGGGCCTGGGCCCTCGGGCCCGAGCCTTTCAGCTCGACGACGCGGCCGAGGCCCCACTTGTCGTGGGTGACCCTGTCCCCCACGTCGAGTGACGGGATGTCTGCGGCGCTGCGCATGACGATCGGGGACCCGAAGTTCGCGGTGGTCTTGGATTTGACGACGCGCGGCGGCGGGGCCGACTCGGACCATTCGATGAGGTCGCCGGGGATCTCGGCGAGGAACCGGCTGGCGGCGTAGTACTGCGGCTGCCCGAAGATGTTGCGGGTCCCGGCGCGGGTCAGGTGCAGGTGCTTGCGCGCCCGGGTGAGGCCCACGTAGGCGAGGCGCCGCTCCTCCTCCATGTCGCCGGGCTTGTTCATGGACCGCTCGTGCGGGAACAGGCCGTCGTCGAGGCCGGTGAGGAACACCGTGTCGAACTCCAGGCCCTTCGCGGTGTGGAGGGTCATGAGCGTGATGACGCCGCCTTCCTCCGCTTCGGGGTCGGGGATCGAGTCGGCGTCGGAGACGAGCGCGACGTGCTCCAGGAACGACGGGACGTCGGCGGTGAGGTCGGACTCGTCGGCTTCTGTGGTGCCGCGCATGACCGACTCGGTGAACTCGTGGGCGACGGCGACGAGCTCCTGCAGGTTCTCGATGCGGCCCTCGTCCTGCGGGTCCTTGGACTGCTCGAGGCCTTCGAGGTAGCCGGTGTCGCCGATGAGCTTGTCGAGCACCTCTTCGGGCGGCGCGGTCGCCGCGAGTTCGGTTGCCGCGTCCATGATCTCGCAGAACCGCTTGATGCCGGTGCGGGCGCGGCCGGAGACGCCGGGGGCCTCGTCGGCGCGGTGCAGCGCGGCCGGGAACGAGATCCGCAGGCGCGCGGCGAGCGCTTCGACCTCGGCCACGGCCCGGTCGCCGACGCCGCGCTTGGGGACGTTGACCACGCGCATCGCCGAGACCGTGTCGTCGGGGTTCGCGGTGAGCTTGAGGTACGCGAGCAGGTCGCGGACTTCCTTGCGCTCGTAGAAGCGCACGCCGCCGACCACTTTGTACGGGATGCCGCGGCGCACGAACACTTCTTCGAACGCGCGGGACTGGGCGTTGGTGCGGTAGAAGATCGCCGCGTCGCCGAAGCTGGTCTCCCCGGCGTCGACGAGCTCGTCGATCCGGTTGGCGACCCACGCGGCCTCGTCGTGCTCGTTGTCGCCGGTGTGCCCGAGGATCGCCGTGCCGGGGCCCTCGTCGCTCCACAGGCGCTTCTCGCGGCCGCGTTCGGTGTTGTTGCGGATGACCCCGTTGGCGGCGTCGAGGATCGTCTGCGTGGAGCGGTAGTTCTGCTCCAGGAGGATCGTCTTCGCGTCGGGGAAGTCCCGCTCGAACTCGATGATGTTGCGGATCGTGGCGCCGCGGAACGCGTAGATCGACTGGTCGGCGTCGCCGACGACGCACAGCTCGGCACGGTCTGGGCCGGTGCCGACGAGCTCGCGCACCAGCGTGTACTGGGCGTGGTTGGTGTCCTGGTACTCGTCGACCATGACGTGCCGGAACCGCAGCCGGTAGGACTTGGCGACCTCGGGGAACGCCTGGAACAGGTGCACCGTGGACCCGATGATGTCGTCGAAGTCGACGGCCTGGGCCAGGCGCAGCCGCTCGGTGTACTGCGCGTACACGTCCGCGACGAGCTTGCCGCGCGCGTCGTCGGCCTTGCCTGCGGCCTCTTCGGGCCCGATGAGCTCGTTCTTCAGCCGCGAGATCTCGGCGGCGAACCAGCGCGGCGACTGCTTCTTGGAGTCGAGGCCGAGGTCCTTCACGATCTGGGTGAGGAGCCTGCGGGCGTCGTCGGTGTCGTAGATCGTGAAGCTGGACTTCCAGCCGAGCCGGTGCGCTTCGCGGCGCAGGATGCGCAGGCACGCGGAGTGGAACGTGAGCACCCACATGGCGCGCGAGCGCGGGCCGACGAGCGCGTCGACGCGTTCGCGCATCTCCGCGGCGGCCTTGTTCGTGAAGGTGATCGCCAGGATCTCGCCGGGGTGGGCGCCGCGCTCGGCCAGGAGGTGGCCGATGCGGTGGGTGAGGACGCGGGTCTTGCCCGAGCCCGCGCCCGCGACGATGAGCAGCGGAGACCCGGCGTGCTCGACGGCTTGGCGTTGCGGTTCGTTGAGGCCGGTCAGAAGGTCGTTCATCACCGTCAATTATGCCGCGCCGGGTACGACACTCCTCCGGCGCGGCATCACTCTTTAGAGGGGTCCGCGGCCGGAGCGCAGGACCAGCATGGCGATCTGGATGCCGTCGTCGCCGAGGGCCGAACGGTACTTCTCGAGGATGGCGCGCTCGCGGTCCAGGACCAGGCGGGTGCCGCCGTTGGCCATGCGGATCTCGCCGACGCGCTTGGAGACCTCCGCGCGGCGCTGCCACAGGCGGATGATCTCGGCGTCGAGCTGG
This sequence comes from Glycomyces sp. NPDC050141, assembly GCF_055586545.1. NCBI lineage: Bacteria > Bacillati > Actinomycetota > Actinomycetes > Glycomycetales > Glycomycetaceae > Glycomyces > Glycomyces sp. NPDC050141. The sequence goes on from NZ_JBVJHZ010000002.1 coordinate 26,854, forward strand.
TCGATCTCGACGCGCAGCTCCTTGAGCTCGTCGGGGACGACTTCGGTTTCGGTGCTGGCGGTCATCAGGGCTTCTCCTTAGAGCGATTACTCATCTGACTCCGGGCGGTTGTGGGCCCTGGACGTGAAAAAAGCCCCGGGCTGTTCGCCCGGGGCCTGTAGGTCGGTGTGTCAGCGCGACGACCTACGGCTCGGACGGTTCCGGCCGTAGTAAAAGTAAAATCGCGCGCTCTGAGTCACGCGGCAAGTATGCCACACGCCCGCCGGTCTGACCAGCGGGCGTGTGGCGGTTATCGCAGTGTTCAGCTGCTGTTAGGCGTCCGAGCCCCAGTCCGCGCGGGCGGCGCGGCGGCGCATGAGCACCATCGCGACGACGCCGGCGAGCAGGACCGCGCCGCCGACGGAGGCGACGGTGGTCAGGCTGGAACCGGTGACGGGCAGCTGCGGCTTCGGCGACTCGCTGGTCGGCGGGACCTCGTCCACGACGATCTCGAACTCGACCTCGGCGCTGTACTCCTCGGAGTGCTCCTCGGCGAGGATGAGGCGCTGGCCTTCGATCTCCTCGTCCTCACCGTCGACCGGCACGAACGTGCGCCCGGCCGGGGTGGTCCAGGTGAACGTGTCGGTGACGAGCGTGACCGAGCTGGTCTTGGCCTCGTCGAACTTGACGTAGAAGACCTGGCCGTCGGAGAGGGAGGTGAGCTCCTCGCCGTTCTCGTCGACAATGGTCGCGCCCTCGGGCTGCGAGAAGGTGAGCTCGTCGATGTTGGTCGAGGCGGTGAGCGGACCGAAGGTGCTGCCCTCGGTCTTGGCCGCGGAGTCGTCGACGTCGAAGTAGGGCTCGAAGTCGGGCTCGTCGATCGGCTCGGAGTTCTCGATCAGGTAGTCCTGGATGGCGGTGACGGCGGTGTCGACGCCGGCCTCGCCTTCGGTGGCGTCGGCGCCGAGGGTCCAGCGGTCGGTAAGCGACCAGACCGCGGACTGAGTGCCGGCGTAGGCGACCTGGTCGGCGCTGAACGCGCCGAGGTCTTCACCCGAGACGCCGGCCGCTTCGATCAGCTCGGCGGCGTTGGAGCCGTTGTAGCCGTTGACGAGGACACCGAGGACCATCGGGAGGTCCTCGACCGGGACGTCCTCCCACGGGCGCTCGACGTGGAGGAATTCCTCCTTGAGGCCGACCTGGAGCTGGATGCAGAAGACGGTGCGGGTCTCGCCGTCGCCGAGGTCCAGGCCGAGCATGGTGGCCTCGGGGTCCTGGTCGACCTCGACCTCCTCGCCTTCCTCGTCCTCGATGATCGCCGTGCCGGAGAGGCGGATGCCGTCTTCGGTCACAACGTTGCCTTCGGCGGCGAGGATGCTCGGCACCTCTTCATCCTGGGCCTGCGCGGCGACGGCGCCGGTGAGGCCGAGCGCGATGCCCGCGGCAGCGGCCATCGTCCCTTTCAGGGCTTTGGTCATCATTGGTAGAAGTCCCTTTGCTTTTCCGAGGGATTGACGCGGTCTTGACGAGCTTGCGAGTCATAAATCGGTATGGACTCTTCTTGCGACACGTTAGCGGCTCACTGCCGGTTGCATTCGGCGGCAGGAATTCACCGAGCTGCGATTTGATTGCGGGGCAAGGGAAATGGCGCGGCCTGCGAGAGCCGCGCCACTATAACGATTCGGTATCGACCGTGCTTTTGACTTCGGACGGTGACGAGTGGATACCAGTGGGACGAGAGTGGCCGGGACCGGAGGGGATCGCTTCCTCCGGTCCCGGCCGCACCATGCGCCGGGCCTTGTGTCGAGCCGCGGAGCGCGCCCGGGTCCGGACCGTTCGACGTGGTCCGGAACGCTCCTGCAGCAGCGGGCGCTCGCCATCGGCAAGCGGGCGCCCGCATCCTTCAGGTCTAGTGGTCGCTTACCTTGCGGCGCTTGCCGAGCGCGATCACCGTGAGGCCGCCTACCAGGAGCGCCAGGCCCGCCGCGAAGGCGACGCTCAGGCTCGAACCGGTGGTCGGCAGCTGCGGCTTCGGGGCCTCGCTGGACTCGGGCGCGTCGAGGGCGAAGCGCCATTCGGCGGGGACCTCGCCTTCGCGCGGCTGCGCGAGGATCAGCTTCTGGGAGTCGCCCACGGTCATCGGGTTGACCGCGTCGCCCGAGAGCGCTTCATCGCTGGTGGCCAGGAAGACCCGGCCGACCGGCAGGTCGTACTGGGCGGTGCCCTTGACGGTGATCTCGTTCGTGCCTTCGTCGAGCACGATCCAGAACTGCCCGTTGTCGTTCAGGGACGTGACCTCGTCGCCGTCCGCGGTCTCCAGGCGGCCGCCCTCGGCGGCGAGCTCGACGGGACCGGCGTTGGAGCGGACCGTGTAGGGACCGAAGCGGCCGTCCTCGAACTTCGCGGACTCCTCGCCTTCGAGGTCCACAGTGAACCCGGACGGGTCGGGGACGCTGCCGGTCTCCTCGGTGAGGTGGTTGTAGACCGCGAGCACGGCCTCGTCCTCGCCGTTGTTGCCGCCCTTGACCGGGTTGTCCTCCAACAGGTGCCAGTCGTCGGTGAAGTGCCAGACGGCGGCCTGCGTGCCCGCGTACGCGACCTGCTCGAGCTTCTCGTCGTCCCAGTCGGGGTTCACTTCCGCGCCCGAGGCCTCGATGAGGTCGGCGGCGGCGACGTTCGGGTAGCCGCTGAACAGGACCCAGCGGACCTGCTCGAGGTTCGCGACCCCGGACTCCTCCCAGTCGCCCTCGGTGTACGGGCTCTCGGTGTCGAGCGGGGTGTGGATGTCGATGCAGTAGACGACGAGCGTCTCCTCGCCGCCGTGCGGCTGGAGGCCGAGCACGTTGGCCCACACGTCATAGCGCTCCTCGTCGAACTCCCCGCGCAGCTCCAGGCCGGGGGCGGTGACGACGTCGCCGGAGACCGGCTCAGGCTCCTCGGCGTGGGCCGGGGCGCCCGCGAACACTGCGAGGAGCGCGGCTGCGGCCGCCAGCGGCGTGCGGATCGTCTTGAGTCTCATCGTGGTTCGGTCCTCCTGGGAGCGGACTTGAGGTGTGAGGTCTTCTATGGAGGGGAACGAGAGGACCCTCGGTGACGGCGCGGCCACTCGACCGAACGATGTGCAGAACCCTCCGAAAGTACGAGCCCAAACCAGGACAAGGGTCGCGTCTCACCACCGCCGCAACACGCGAGCGCGGACCGGGCCCGTCGGCGCGGCGCTCTATAGTCGGAGGCATGCCGATCTCGAAAGCCGCCGCTCGCGGCATCACCGACGAATTCGCTCGCCGGAGGGGCCCCAAGACCGGTCTGGTCGTGGGCGCGGCCTGGGGGAACCCGGTGCTGACGGCCGCGCTCGAAGCGCTCATGCCCGCCGACCGGCTCACCGTCGTCTCCGATCCCGTCTCCATTGAGGACCTAGAGGCGTCGCTGGCGGCCGAGGGCTCCTGGACCGCCGGGAACGTCACCGCCGCCGCCGCGCTCACCGACGCCGAACCGGCCGAAGAGGTCATGCTCGCCTCCCCCGTCACCGTGGAGGCCGAGGAGTTCATCGCCGACATCGAGCTGCTGCGCGAGAAAGTGGTCCCCGGCGGGGTGCTCTCCTTCGCCGCGACACTCACTGCACCCGCGCGCGAGGAGATCGCCGAGCTGGTCGCCGAGTACGGCATCGGCACCGACCTCATCGTCCGGTCGCTCCCGCCCGTGCGCATCCACAAGCTCCGCATCGGCTCCGCCGCGAAACGCGAGGGCGAACCGCACGCGATCGCCCCCGCCGAAGACCTCGCCCCCGCCTGGCGCGCCTCCTCGGTCGCCGTCACCCCCCGCATGCACCTCGACTCGAACGGCGTCATCGCCGCCGGCATCCTCTTCGGGACCGCTTGGGCCGCAAAGAAGATCCGGCCCTCCTCGAAAGCGTGGGTCCTGCCCGCGCTCGCGGCCGTCCCCGTCGCCGCGTTCTTCCGCGACCCGCAGCGCGAAGCGGACCTGCGCGGCGAGGACGACGAACCCGAAGCGGTCCTGGCCGCCTCGGACGGACGCATCATGGGCGTCGAGACCGTCGTCGACGAGCGCTTCGGTGCCGCGACCGGCACCGCCGGTTCCGAGTGGCTGCGCATCAGCGCGTACCTCTCGGTCACCGACGTGCACATCAACCGCGCGCCCGTCGCCGGTGAAGTGGTCGACGTGTTCACCGAACGCGGCGGCTACTCGAAAGTGAGCGCACCCGAAGCCGAGCACAACGCCGCCTGCTACACCGTGGTCTCGACCCCGCGCGGCCGCGTCGTCGTCGCCCAGCGCACCGGCGCGCTCCTGCGCCGCATCGTCAACCGCACCAAACCCGGTGCGGCCCTTGCCAAGGGCGAACGGTACGGCCTGATCCGCTTCGGGTCCCGCACCGATGTGTACCTGCCCGCCGGGGCCGCCGAAGCCGCGGTCGCCCCCGGCGAGACGATCCGCGCCGGAGAGACCGTCGTAGCCCGATGGCGTTAGGCCTGAGCGGCCAGGTTCTTCAAGTCCACAACCTGGAGGGCGTCCTCGACGGCCGCCGACAGGGGCAGGTCGTCGAGCGCGTCCGCGTTCCACCAGCGGGACTCGCTCGTGGAACCGCCCGCGGCCTCGACCACCTGCGCGGCCGAAGGGTCGGGGACCGTCGCTGAATAGATCGCGCGCACGCCGTGCCAGTCGAGGGGGTACCCCTCGGGGCCGATCGCACGGCGGTGCCGGAACGACGTGACGTTGAGCAGGTCGCCGACGTTCGCCTCCTGGCCGGTCTCCTCGTAGATCTCCCGGGAGACCGCCGCCGTGGGCGACTCGCCGAAGTCGACGCCGCCGCCGGGCAGGTGCCAAGTGCCGCCGCCGGGGTAGCCCTCGGCGATGCGGGCGAGCAGGATGCGGCCGTCCCCGTCGGCGACGACCCCGTACGCGCCGAAGCGCTGGCCGCGCCTGCGGCGGCCCTTCTTGGCCTTCGCGGGCGGGACGGGGCGGGTCTCCTGGGGGGCCTTGTCGACGCGCCCGGCGAGCCGGTCGTCGGCGAGGTGGAGGCACGCGGAGACGAACGGCGAATGGGATTCGGCGGCCGCGCGGGCCGGTTCGACCCATTCAGCGGCGTCGCCCTCGAAGTCCCCGTCGGGGCCGCTGGTCACGGTGGCGGTGTAGATGATCGCGTTCGTGTGGACGCCCCGCCTGGCGACGGCGACGGCTTCGAGGGGCGCGCCGACGGCGACCTCGTAGCCGGTGTGCTCGCCGACGAGGCGGCCGGCGGCCCGCTTCGGGGGTTCGCCGTGGTCGATGACGCCGCCCGGCAGGTGCCAGGGGCCCGCTTCGCGTCCGCGGGTCCGCCTCGTCAGCAGGACCCGGCCGTTCTCGTCACGGACCTCCCCGTACGCAGCTATCCGGAATTGCATCCCTCAACTGTACGGCGTGATCAAAGAATGACTATTCCCATTCGATGGTGCCCGGGGGCTTGCTGGTCACATCGAGGACGACGCGGTTGACGTCGGCGACCTCGTTGGTGATGCGCGTGGAGATCTTCGCCAGCAGCTCGTAGGGCAGGCGGGACCAGTCGGCGGTCATCGCGTCCTCGGAGGAGACCGGGCGGAGCACGATCGGGTGCCCGTAGGTGCGGCCGTCGCCCTGGACGCCGACGGAGCGGACGTCGGCGAGGAGCACCACGGGGAACTGCCACACGGACCGGTCGAGACCGGCGGCGGTCAGCTCGGCGCGGGCGATCGCGTCCGCGGCCTTGAGCAGGTCGAGGCGGTCGCGGGTGATCTCGCCGACGATGCGGATGCCCAGGCCGGGGCCGGGGAACGGGTGGCGCCACACCATCGCCTCAGGCAGGCCCAGTTCGAGGCCGATCGCGCGGACCTCGTCCTTGAACAGGGTCCGCAGCGGCTCGATGAGCGCGAACTGCAGGTCGTCGGGGAGCCCGCCGACGTTGTGGTGGGACTTGATGTTCGCGGTGCCGGTGCCGCCGCCGGACTCGACGACGTCCGGGTACAGCGTGCCCTGGACGAGGAAGTCGATGCCCTGCTCTTCGGCGATCTCGCGGGCCGCGGCCTCGAAGGTGCGGATGAACTCGCGGCCGATGATCTTGCGCTTCTCCTCCGGGTCCGTGACGCCCTTCAGGGCGGTGAGGAACTGCTCGGAGACGTCCACGGCGCGCACGTCGATACCGGTGAGCTGCGCGTAGTCCTTCTCGACCTGCTCGGCCTCGCCAGCGCGGAGCAGCCCGTGGTCGACGAACACGCACGTGAGCTGGTCGCCGATCGCGCGGTGCACGAGGGCGGCCGCGACCGAGGAGTCGACGCCGCCGGAGAGCGCGCACAGGACGCGCTTGTCGCCGACCTGCTCGCGGATGGCCTGGACCTGCTCGTCGATGATCGCCGAGTTCGTCCAGTTCGGCTTGATCCCGGCGATGTCGTGCAGGAAGTGGCGGATGACGGCCTGGCCGTGCGGGGTGTGGGCCACCTCGGGGTGGTACTGGACGCCCGCGAGGCGCGCCTCCAGGTTCTCGAACGCCGCGACGGGGGCGCCGTTCGTGCGGGCGACGACCTCGAACCCGGCGGGGGCCTCGGTCACGGAGTCGCCGTGGCTCATCCACACCGACTGGTGGTCGGGGAGGCCGTCGAGGAGCTTCGACGCGCACAGCACGTCGAGCTCGGTGCCGCCGTACTCGGAGAGCCCGGTCTTGGCGACGGTGCCGCCGAGGGCGCTGGCCATGGCCTGGAAGCCGTAGCAGATCCCGAGGACGGGCACGCCGGCCTCGAAGAGGGCGCGGTCCACCTGCGGGGCGCCTTCGGCGTACACGCTCGAAGGACCGCCCGAGAGGATGATCGCGGCCGGCTCCTTGGCGAGCATGTCGCTCGCGGGCATCGAGGAGGGCACGATCTCCGAGTAGACGTTGGCTTCGCGTACGCGGCGCGCGATGAGCTGCGCGTATTGGGCCCCGAAGTCGACCACCAGCACCGTTTGTCGCATGCCACCAGCGTAACCGGTAGCCCGCCTCACACGAGAAGGCGCGGCTACGCTCATGACGTGCTCAACCCTGGGGTCCGCGAATCGTTCCGCCGGGTCGGCCAGGACCTGCGGTCATGGACCCCCGGCGAGGCCGTGCCGGTCCTCGCCGTGCGCGCCGCGTTCGGCATCGCCGTCGCCATGAGCGCCGTCGCGTTCCTGGCCCACCCGACCTGGGGTCAAGCAGCGATCATGGGCGCCTGGCTGGGCGGCGTCGCCATGCTCACGCCCGGCACCCGCACCGGACCGGCGCTGCCGCTCCTGGTCGGCGCGGCCGGGGCCCTCGGGGTCGTGCTCGGCTCGATCGAGCACCCGGTGGTCCTCGTCGCGGGCGCGGCCGCGTACGCGTTCACGCTCACGTTCATCGGCTCGGTGACGCACGTCGCGGGCGTCACCTTCACCGTGTCCGGCATCATGTTCTTCCTCGCCGACCACCTCACCGCGGGCACGAGCGTCCTCCTCGCCGCGCTCGCCGTCGCCGCGGGCGGCGCCGTCCAAGCACTGACTGCGCTCCTGCCCCCGTACTTCCGGTGGGCCGAGGACCGGCGCACCCTCGCCGACGCCTGGCTGGCCCTCGCCGCCGAAGCGGACGCGCTCGCCGCCGACCCTGACGCGCCGTTCCGCACCGCGCCGCTCTTCGAGGCCGCGCAGGAACTCGACCGCCGCCGCGCCCTGCCCGCCGCGATCCGCGAAGGCCGCCGCCAGCTGTACGCCGTGTCCACCGCGATCGGCCGCACCGCCTCCGCGCGCGCCCGCGCCGACGCCCAGGACCGCGACACCGTCGAGTTCTACTCCGAGGCCCTCGAGCTCGCCGCCCGGCTCCTGGGCCACTTCGCGGAGCAGATCACCTCCCGCACCCCGGTGAAACTCGACTGGGACGCCCTCCTCGACGGCCTCTCCCAGAACCCCATGGCGACCTCCACGGGCACGATGCCCACCGAGATCGGCGGGCTCCTGCGCACCCTCCACGAGACCGGCGGGTTCGCCGAGCGCATCACCGCGGGCTCCGGCGACGTCGTCGCCGACCCCGCGCTCGCACACGCCACCTCCACCGCCCGCGAGGCACTGGGGCAGCTCCGGGCCCGCCTGCACCGGCACGACCCGGTGGTCCACCACGCACTGCGCCGCGCGGGCGTGATCGCCCTGGCCATGACGATCGGCCTCGCGTGGCCGACCGGCCACGGCTACTGGATTCCGCTCACCGCGTGGCTCGTCTTGCAGGCGGACTTCGCGGGGACGCTCACGCGCGGCGTCACGCGCGCCGTCGGGACCACCGGCGGCGTCGTCCTCGCCTCGCTGCTGGGGATGCTGCTGCCGCAGGACCAGTTGTGGCTCAGCCTGACCGTGCTCGCGTACGCGCTCATCGCGTACCTGACGCGGCCGGTGTCGATGCTCGTGTTCGCCGCCGCCGTCTCGGGTTTCACGGTGTTCCAGATCGACCTGTCGGGCGAGAGCCCGGTAGCGGCCGCGTTCGACCGGGGCCTGTGCACGTTGGTGGGCGCGGCGCTCGCGATCGGCTTCTACACGCTCGTCCCGACGTGGCAGACCCGCCGCCTCGGCGACCTCCTCGGGGACCTCGTGGACGCCTACCGCGACTACGCGCGGCTCTCACTGGACCGGCAGGCGCACCCGGCCGACTACGACCGGAAGGTCATGCACGCCGCGATCGACCGCATCCGGGCCCGCCGCGCGGCGCTGACCAGCGCGGCCGACCAGGCGAAGGCCGAACCGGTCACCGGGCCCGGCCCGTTGTCGGCGGACGCGCTGGGCGCGGAGGCGGCACTGTCAAGGGCCGGAAGGGCTCTGGTGGCGGTGAACGCGACACTCGGCCGCGACGAGAAAGCGAAGGGCCTGGCAGGGGTCGACGCGTTCGCGGACTCCCTCGACACGGCGTACCTGCGGCTGGCGGCGCTCGCGCGGGGCGAGGCTCCGCCGCGCGGCATCGACCTCAGTGAAGCCCTGCACCGCCTCGACCTGCGGCTGGCCGCAGTGGACGACCGCGACACGAGGACGCGCCGCAGCGTCCTTCGCTGGGAGTCGGACAACCTCGTCGAAGCGCTCGACGACGCGGCGCTGCTGATGGCGGACTGGAACTAGAAGAGGACCGAGCGGGCCGCTTGAATGGCCGCTTCGGCTTGCGCGCGTTGCGTTTCGGTCAGTTCAGCTTCGAGGAGGTCGAGGCCGATGACCTGGAGCTGGTCCGGGAGGTTCATGTCGCTGGGAAGACGCGGGACCGCGCGGTGCGGTCGGCCCTCGGCGTCCGCGGTGAGGTCGGCGAGAACCTGCACAAGGGCGTGCATCGCATCAGCTTGAGAAGACCAGCGAGCGGGCGACCAGTAGCGCGTGCCTTCGACGACACGCCCGATCGCCCGCTCGAGTTCAGTGCTCAAATGCCTAGTCGCCCTGGAAGTAGGAGAGCAGACGCAGCAGGTTCCAGTACAGGAAGATGAGGCCCGCGGTGAGGCCGAAGGCCCCCGCCCACGCGTACTTCTTCGGGGCGCCGTGCGCCGCGGAGTACTCGATCATGTCGAAGTCGAGGATGAACGAGAACGCGGCCCACAGGGTGATGCCGATCGCGATGATCCACTGCAGGGCCGAGACCGACTCGCCGGGACCGGCGAACAGGCCCAGGTCGACGCTGAACAGGCCCGCGACGAGGTTGACCATCGAGAGGGCGAAGATGCCGATACCGGCGCCGACGATGACCTTGGTGAACATCGGCGAGTTCTTGAGGATGCGGAACTTGAACAGCGCCAGCATCGCACCGAACACGAGGATCGTGGCGAGCAGCGCGTTCACGACGATGCCGGGCCACTGGTTCTCGAACACCGCGGAGACGCCGCCGAGGAGGAGGCCCTGGCCGATCGCGTACGCGAAGGCCACGAACGGGTTGGTGACCGGCTTGAACATCGAGAAGATCATGATGCCGAGGCCGACGACCGCGCCGATGCTGCCGAGCATCATGGCGGTGCCGACCGCGTCAGCGTCGGCGTTGGCGATGCCGTCGGCGACCATCGAGTAGGTGAGGATCGCGGCCACGAAGGTCGCGCCCACGAGAGCGACGGTGCGCACGATGACGTCGTCGATCTTCATGGTCTCGGCCTGCGGCGCCTGGGTCATCTGCCCGTAAGGCCCGTACGCGGCACCCATGTGCTGCTCGTTGTACTGGGTCTTCACCATGTTGCGAAGGGATGAGTTCCTGCTTTGCATTGCCATGACCTGCGGTCCGTCCTCCGGTGGAAATTCAAGGGTGTCTTCGAGCCTATCCGGTCATAGCTCGAAACACGACACAGCGGCGGAGCATTCCCCGCTCCGCCGCTGTGAATGTACTCAGGAAGCTACTGAACGACAGTGACTCGGCCCAATTCGGGTGCCTCAAGCGGCGTCCCGGCCGTGCCGAACTCGGTGATGTAGTCCTCGAAGGCGTCCACATCGAGCTCGCCGAACAGCTTGTTGGTGCCGCCCGCGAACGCGGTGAACGAGTCGCCGCCTTCAGCGAGGAACGAGTTCGTCGTGACCCGGTAGGTCTGGTCGGCGACGATCGCCTGGCCGTTCAGCATGAGCGAGTCGGCCACGATCTGGTCGGTGCCCGTGCGCGTCTTGTCCCATGTGTACGTGAAGCCCTCGGAGACCTGCAGGAACAGGGTCGTCGAGCGGCCGCCCGCGATCGGCAGCTGCTGCTGCAGCGCCTGGAGGATCTGCGCGCCGGTCATGTCGAGCGTGACCACGTAGTTGTTGAACGGCTGCACGTCGAAGACCTCGCGGTAGGAGACCTCGCCGGTGACCCCTTCGGTGTAGAGGAGGTCGTCGCGGACGCCGCCGGGGTTGAGGAACGCGATCTCGGCGCCGCCGGTGTCGGCGCTGGCCGTGTTCCACAGCTGCGCGTCGGCGATGAGGCTGCCGAGCGGGAACTCCTCGGCGCGGGTGGCGCCGCGCTTGATGTCCTCGGCGAGGTAGCCGACGACGCGGCCGCCGGCCTCTTCGGCGGCGGGGCCGTACTCGGCGATGATGTCGGACTGGTCCTCGTCGGCCTCGACGTCACGGGTGACGACGGTGTTCGAGCCGGTGACGGAGGAGCGCACGATGTCCTTGGTGCGGCGGTCGTACGTGGCGTCGATCTGGGTGAACACGCGGCCGTAGGAGGACGCGGAGGTCACCATGCGCGGGTTCCCGGCCGGGTCGGGCACGGAGCACACGTACTCCTGGTGGGTGTGGCCGGTGACGAGGATGTCGACGAGCGGGGTCATGGTCTCGGCGATGTCCACGATGGGGCCGGACATGCCGACGCCGGAGCCGTCGAGGGACTCGCAGTCGTGGCCGGTGTCCTCGGCGACGGGCACGCCGCCCTCGTGGAGGAGGACCACGATCGAGTTGACGCCCTTGCGCTTGAGCTCCTGCGCGTACTTGTTGGCGGTCTCGACCTCGTCGAGGAACTGGAGGCCCTCGATGCCGGACTTGGAGACGATGTCGCCGGTGCCCTCGAGGGTCATGCCGATGAAGCCGACCTTGACGCCGCGGCCGAAGTCCTTGACCCAGTACGGGTCGAGCACCGTCTTGCCGGTGGCCTCGTCGACGACGTTCGCGCCGAGGTACGGGAAGTCCGCGCCCTCGAAGTCCTCGTCGCCTTCGATGATGCGGTTGAGCTCGTCGAACCCGGCGTCGAACTCGTGGTTGCCGACCGAGGAGACCTCGACGCCCATCTCGTTGAGCGCTTCGATGGTCGGCTCGTCGTCGAAGATCGCCGACATGAACGGGCTCGCGCCGATGAGGTCGCCAGCGGCCACAGTGGTCGAGTAGCGCTCGCCTTCGCGGGCCTGCTCGAGGTGGGTGGCGAGGTACTCGGCGCCGCCCGCGGGGACGTTCACGCCGTCCACCGGGTACGTGTCACCCGCGGTGGCCTCGACGTGGCCGTGGAAGTCGTTGATGGCGAGGAGCTGCAGGTCGATCTCGCGGCCGTGGTTCTGCTGGCCGGCGTTGGCCGACCACGCGCCGACGGCGAGCGTGGTCGCGGCGAGCGCGGCTGCGGCGCCCGCCGCCGCGAGGCGCTTGTGTCTGGGCTTCATTGCTCTCCATGGGGCTTGACGGGGCTCAGGGGAAGACGAGGGCGCAATCGCCCGATCGTGATCCAATCATGGGACGATTGCGCCCGGGTCAACTGAACATAACGGCTTCACAAAGCCGAGGTCAAGGCCAGGGGGGTCTAACGCGGCTTGCGCTCCTCGATGCGCTGCATGACGCGCGCCGCGACCGCCTTCATCGCGTCCACGTCGTCCTGCGTCCACTCGTGCGTCTTGTTGTCGATCACCCACACCGTGCCGATCGTGTGCCCGTCGCTGTCGACCAGCGGCGCGCCCATGTACGCGCGGATGCCCAGCGCGTCCACGACCGGGTTCGTCGCGAACCGCGAGTAGTCCAGGACGTTGTTGAGCGCCATGGCCTTCTCGCGCGCCACCACGTGCACGCAGTACCCGGCCTCCGCCGGCATCTCGCGCCCGATCTCCGGGTCCTTGCCGTCCACGGACTCCGTGCCGGGGCCCGCGATGCCCGGGAAGAACTGGTGCTGGCCCTCGCCGACGAAGTTCACCCCCGACCAGGTCGCGCCCGTCAGCTCCAGCAGCTCCTTCGCCACGTCGTCGTACTCCGGGTCGGCCTCCGGCAGCGCGCCCCAGTACTGCAGCTTCGCGGCCCGCTTCGAACCGTCCGGGTCGCTGGGGGTGATGGTGAGGCGGAACTCGTGCTCCAGATCGGTCATTGCTGTACTCCTTGTCTGACGACCGTGGTGGCGGTCGAGATGAGGTGCTGCGTCAGGGTGACCAGCACCAGGGTGGCGGAACGGGGATCGCGGGCGTCGCACGAGACGATCGGGACGTGCGGTGCGAGGTCCAGGGCGTCACGCACCTCCTCGGGGTCGTAGTGGAACGCGTCGTCGAACACGTTGACCGCCACGACGAACGGGGTCCCCCGCCGCTCGAAGAAGTCGAGCGCGTTGAAGCAGTCGCCCAGGCGGCGCGTGTCCGCCATGACCACCGCCCCGAACGCCCCGTCCGACAGCTCGTCCCACATGAACCAGAACCGGTCCTGCCCGGGCGTGCCGAACAGGTACAGGATGTGGTCCGAGTCCAGGGTGATCCGCCCGAAGTCGAGCGCGACGGTCGTGGTCGTCTTCGCGCCCACGCCCGTCAGGTCGTCCACGCCGATCGACGCCGTCGTGATCGTCTCCTCGGTGCTCAGGGGCTCGATCTCCGAGACCGCACCGACGAACGTGGTCTTGCCGACCCCGAAACCGCCCGCGACGAGGAGTTTGATCGCGGTCGGGACGGGTTGTGCGGGCGCCCTGTCAGAGTCGCCGTTGTAGGCCATTGAGGAGTGCCTCCAGAAGGTTCAGGTCCGTGGGGTCGAGGGCGGCCTCGGGAGCGTGCGCGGTCACCGCGCCGTACTCGACGAGGTCCGAGAGCAGCACCTTGACGACCATCGCGGGCAGGCGCAGGTGCGCGGCGATCTCCGCGACCGACACCGGTTCATGGCAGAGCAGGAGCACCGCGGCCTGCTCCGCCTCCAACTGCGAGGCGCGCATCCGGCCCGTCGACTTCACCAGCGACAGAAGGTCGAAATCGGACGTCGGATTCGTACGGCCGCCGCTCACCGTGTACGGCCGGACCAGCGGCCCGGCGGCGTCGTCGAGCAAGCGGTCCTCCTCGAAGCGGGACATCAGCTCTGGGCGGCGTAGGCCTGGCGCATCGGCGTCTCCAGATGCGGCCGCACGCTCTTGACGAGCACCGACATCTCGTACCCGACCGTCCCCGGATCGGCCTCCCGGTCCGTGGTCACCGCAAGGACCGCCCCGAAACCCGCCGTCGACACGAACAGGAACGTGTCGTCGAGCTCCGCGATCACCTGCCGGACCGGGCCGTTCGACCCGAACTGCGCCCCCGCGCTGCGCGCCAGCGAGAACATCCCCGACGCGATCGCCGACAACTGGTCCGCCTGGTCGACGCTGAGCCCGTGGTGCGCCTTCTTCATGCCGTCCGAGGACAGCAGCAGCGCGCTGCGGGCGTGCGGGACCTTCTTGACCAGGCTCGCCAGCAGCCAGCTCAGATCCGATGCCGCCGCGACCTCTTCGCCTGCCATCAGGCCTCCTCATTCTTCGGCTGGACTGGGTGTTCCGATGTGGGGACCGGAAGTTCGGCGGCGCGGTGCTGGCCCTGCTGGAAGGCCTTCATCAGGCCGGGGTCGTGGCCTGCTTCGGGAGCGCGCTGGCCCGTGCGGGGGGTGGTGTCGCGGAGCTGCGGGGCGAGGTGGGACTGCTTGCGGCGCTTGGGGAGGTCGGGGCGGTCGCCGCGGGGGTCGTCGATGGCGGGCATCTCGGCGGTGGCCTGGAGGTCGGACTTCACCGGGTTCACGCGGGGGGCGGGGATCGCGCCGGAGTGGTGGCCGGTGCCCGCGGTGGGGAGGGCGCGCATCTGGACGGCGGGCAGCTGCGGGGGTACCGGGGCCGGGGGGAGGACCGCGGGCGCCGGGGGGAGCGCCGCGGGTTCGACGGGCGCCGGGGGGAGCGCGGGCAGTTCGTCCATCTTGGGGACGTCGCCGAGCAGGTCCTCGGGGATGATGAGGACCGCTTGCGTGCCGCCGTAGATGTTGCCCTGAAGCTGCACGGTCAGATGGTGCTGGTGCGCAATGGAAGCGACCACGTACAGGCCGATCCGGCCGTCCTCCAGGAGCGCGGCCAGGTCGGTGCCCTCGGGGTCGGCGAGCATCCGGTTGAACTTGTCGCGCTCGCCCTGGTCCACGCCGAGTCCCCGGTCCTCGACCTCAACGGCCAGGCCGGTGCGGACCCGCGAGACGCGCATGAGCACGGTGGTGTTCGGGTCGGAGAACACCGTCGCGTTCTCGACCAGTTCGGCCACAAGGTGAATGAGGTCGGCCACCGCGTGGCCCTGCACGGTGCCCTTGATCGGCAGCACCAGCTTCACCCGGGCATACTGATCCACTTCGGACACTGCGGAGCGCAGGATCTCGTAGACGTTGATCGGACGGCTCCACTGCCGGTGCGGCGTGGCGCCGCCGAGGACCGCGAGGTTCTCCGCGTGGCGGCGGATGCGCGTCGCCAGGTGGTCGACCAGGAAGAGGCCCTTCAGCAGATCGGGGTCCTCGACCTGCTTCTCCAGGTGGTCGAGCTCGATGATCTCCTTGTGCACCAGCGGCTGGATGCGCCGGGCGAGGCTCACGAAGATGCCGACCTTGGCCTGCGCGTTGAGGACTGCGGGCGTCGGCGGCGGCGACACGGGCCGCTGCGGCGGGGGTGCGGCGACGCGCGGCGGGGGCACTGCCGGGATGCCGCGCGCGACGATCGCCTCTGCGGCGGAACGCAAGTGGCGGGTCTCGTCCGCGAGCTGGCTGATCGCTTCATCGGTGGTCGCGGCGATCTCGCCGCCCGAGGGGAGCGGCACGGACCAGCGCTGCTCGACGGGCCTGGAGCGCTGCAGGTCGTCGAGGGCCTGCCACACCTTGTAGTGGGTCTCCACAGTAGAACGTCGCACGGACCCGATCCGGCGGCCGAGGTCGGCGTCGATCTTGGTGGCGGACATCAGGGTCAGGTAGCCGACGATGAGCAGCAGCACCGACGCGGAGACGTAGACCACGGGCGCCAGGTCGGACTGGCCCTGGGAGACGAAGACCGCGACGCCCGCGCCCGCGAGCACGGCGGCGCAGAAGGGCAGCAGGCCCAGGCGCAGCAGGCGGGCCTTGAGGTCGGGCCCGGCGGGGTCCGGAGCTCGGGGCGCTTCGGGCTGATAAGTCTGGGTTGTGGTCCGAGATGTTTCGGGCATCGCCATCCTTACGACACAGGCCTATCGACACCGTGAAATAGGAAAGATTCAGAATTATTGCAGCGCAACGGGGATCTGGGGAACCAAAGCGGGCTGGCTCGACAGAATGGTACCAATGCTCAGGTATTGGATAGCACGGCTTCCCACGAACAGTCAACAGTCCCAACCCGAACGGGCCATCAGACCGGCGGACCGGGCGCCCCACCAGCCGCCCGCCCGCGTCGCCGCCCGTGCCCGAGACGGGATTTGAACCCGCAAGTCTCACGACGGCCGGTTTTAAGCCGACTGTGTCTACCAGATTCCACCACTCGGGCCCGTGTACTGCCACGCTAGCGGGAATCCGGAGGCGATGGTCCCCCTAGTTGCGCGCACAGCGGCCCTCACCTGAGGGAACAGCGAAGTGTCGTGATCCCGACACTTCATGGTCCGTTTGCCTTGGTGCACAAGCGGCACCGACCGGTGGGAGTGCTTCCATTGTCCCACTTCGACTCTCGGTCGTCAGTACACAAGGCTCAAGCGGGCGGCGACAAAGAGGCAGGAAGATCCCTGTGCAGCGCTTGGGCTTTCCGGTCCGTTGGCGTTGGCGGTGAATCTTTCTCACCTCTACTCTGGACTCATATTCACTCTTTAGAGTGACGACACCAGTACAAATACCTGCAATAATTGATACATAGCAACAAGTCGAACAACCGGATAACTCCCCAGGGGGTGAGCAGGATGAATGGCACAGACAGAAACTCGACGGCAGCCGCCCTGCGCCCCCGCATCGACTCCCTCACTTCCCAGCTCTGCGCAGTCGAGGCAAACCTCCTGCAAGCAGTGATCGCCTACACCTCTCAAGGGCTCCACAAGGAATGCGACGGCTTCTCCGGCATTCGGGACTGGATCAAGGAGTCCTTCAATCTCAACGAGGCCTGCGCCGGCCAGATCGCCTCTATCGCCCGCCTCGCCCCGAAGTTCAAGCACCTCACCGAGGCCGCCCTCGCCGGGACCGCCCGCATCGACGCCATCGCCTACGCCATGCGCCGCATCGAACGAGAAGGCCTGGCCGTCCATTCCCGGCTGCCCTACCCCGCCCCGGTCGAGTCCCCTTATGGCGCAACGCTTTGCGGCACTCCCGAGGAGCTGATCCGGGAGTACTGCATCCACTCGACCCGCTCCGAGCTCGCCGAGCACCTGGACCGCATCTGCGCCGAACTCTTCGACCAGCAGTCCCTGCTCGATGAACTGAGCCAGCAGTCCCTGGCCTGGCTGGAAGTCAACCAGCGCCCAGACGGCATGTGGGACATCGAAGGCCTCCTCACCGACGACACCGGGAAGCTCATCAGCAATGCCCTGAAGACCGCCGTTCCCCCTCCCCGCCAGGACGAGGCCGACGAAGACGGTCTGCTCCCCCGGGTCTCCGGCCGCAATGCCGAAGCCCTGCACCAGATGGCAGCGGCCTACGGCACCTCCCCCGATGCCCCCAAGCGGCACGGCCACACCGCCACCCTGAACCTCACCTGCGATGTCGAGACCCTCCGCGGCGACAAGACCGGGCGGCTCCCCAAGCTCGACGGCAAGACCGTCTCCGTCGCCAAGGCCCGCCTCCTCGCCTGCGAAGCCGGGGTCATCCCCTCGGTCTTCGACTACAGCACCGGCGAAGCGATCGAACTGGGCCGAGCCAAGCGCCTCCCCAACACGGCCCTCCGCCACAAACTCGAGCTCGAACAACCCGAAGGTTGCCCGTAGGAGACGGTTTCACCAATACGTTTCCGCAGGTAAATAAGGTTACCATGCGTCAGATTATGGATCTGCATCGCTGATCAGACTATCTTTCGCCTACCTGGGCCAAATAGTACGCAACGTATGGCAGGTTGTGAGACCGCCCGCTTCCTGAATCGACTTTCACCGGAGCCCTAGCTGGTACGTGGGGCCGCCGGGATGCCGTTATGGGCCAGTGCAGCGGCATGGTCCATCCGGCGGTGGTCGGCGCAAGAAACGATCCCAACGCAAACCAATGGTCGATCTTCATGCACGATCCGAAGCTGGGATCTCCGATCTTGAGGATCGTCGCCGCGCTGCAACACGGGTGCGGTAGCGAAGGACTCGAGGATGGCGCGGGCAGTGCAGTTCCCCGGAATCCCGGTGCACACACGTGATAGCCAGGTCTACGCTGCGGTGCTCGGGTAGGATGGGCCTCGATGTCCGTTCCGGAAACTCCCGCTAGGCGCCCCGGCACAGGGACTAACGCCAATGTTGGCCCTCCCTGGTTCAAGACCGACGGCGACCCGTTGCGTGCCCTCGGGGCCGGCAAGGTCACCCACCCAGACGAGTGGCAGAAGGGGCTTGAAGAAGCAGAACAAAGTGGAGTTCGCATCTTTCACCGGCCCGGGAGCCTGACGTATGCCCCTGGGCTGAAGGCTGGTGAACCCGGCCAGCTGAGTGTTGATCCGGATGCCTCCATCTCCGCCTTGTGGCACGAGCTCAGCCACATGAGAGACGATCGAGATGCTGGCTGGCTCGGATTCACCGCCGCCATGCAGGATCGTGAGTGGGTGTGGGAAAGTGAGGCCCGCGCATATAACGTTGAGATCGCTTACGCGAAAAGCCTCGGACGTGACGACCTCGCCGCAGAGCTAAGAGATTTGATGAGTGCCCGCGCACGGGAAATCTTTGGATTGGGGGAGTGAAAATGTTTGAGGAGAATAAAACTTTCGCTCCAAAGGATACTGAAGAACTCCTAGAGCTGGCAAACGATCCAACCAAGTCCGTTTTCGATAGAGGCCTCTCGATCCTTGAGATCGGAAGAAGGGCAAGTTTCGATCATTCACTAGTGCCCATTCTATTTTCATGGGTTGCTAATCCAGACTTCAGGAAAACTTCTTGGATGGGACACGTAACTCTTGCGTGGGCTGCCGCAATCTCGATCGGGTATTCTCAGAAGGATCCTCGCATTCGAACGGAGCTAGTGAACGCCCTCAATGAATGGGATCCGACGGAATTGAAGATGCTCCTTGCCTGGACCTCTGAAGAGCCTTGGCTAAGGGACGTTGTTTCAATCTCTGACACAGATACAGGCTCTAAACTTACGGAACTCAGCCAAATTGGCAGCCGCCAAGAGCTGAGGTTGAGAGTCGTCCGATTTGATCCCTCCAGCCCTTCGGATCTCGACTTCTGGCGTGTGGCAAATGACTCAAAAATGGAACTTCTCATTCTACGAGACTGGTCTAGATCAAATTATTTGACACCAGTCGAATCGATAGCACGCAAGCACGGGTGCTTTCCTGACACCAGCAATGGTCAGGTAGAATCAATCTTTCTGGCCGAGCTTCCAGACGGAAGGAAGTTTCTCATGTGGGAACCGGGGCCGGATCGAGTTACTTAACTCAATCGGCGTTCAGTTGGGTTCAAACGATCCTGCACATAGCGATACAGAATCCTGCTGAATGCAAGTAGAATTCTTCGCCCGATTCCAGGATGATAGTCAAGACCTGAGAGTCTGAATGCATTGCACCGCGAAGGCGGCCGACGACTGCAGCAAGTGCAGTGCGAAAGCCTGCGGATGGGCCCAAGTGTTGAAGTAGGAGGCGCCTCCTTTCTTCCGTGGAAACCTGGGATTTCGCTATGCTTCTGTGGCCGTCAACCAAAACCGCTGACCTCAGATAATTCACTTCATCCGTGAGGGGGAGACACGGTTGCCGGGGACCTCGATCATCACCACGTGTCGTGGCTCGAGGCCTTCCCCAGTGGTCACTGTCGCGTGCGAAACCAGGCTACTTAGATGGTCTGGAGCAGACTTGTGCCGCTCCGATGAGAGTCTCAACACCATCAGGAACGAGACCTGCGCATCAGCTCCGTTATAAGCGGTTGTTTGTTGGATGTAGGCACGCTTTTCAATCAGAGGGACCCTAGTTCCGTCGACTTTCAGCTCTATGTAGAGACGGAAAGGCCCGTAGTGGCATCGCAGGTCAACTCTTCCACCAACTAGATTGACGATTTCAAACTCTACGTAAGCTGCAATATCCTGTCCCTCGAGCCAACCGAGCAGATCTTCCTGGAAAACCTTCTCGAGGACGCTCGGCTGGAATAGGTACGGGCGGCGGTACTCCTCCATGTGATATCGAGAATATTGGAATCTCAGGAGCAGCTCCAGTAGGTGGTCAAGCTCTTGCTTGACGTCGCCTTGATAGTCGCTGCAGGGAAGGAGGTTGAGCTTCGTTCTCCGCACTGCTGCAGTTACGACTTGCGGCTGGATGACGTGATGAACTTCAAGTCTGTCGCTCAGTGCACGGTCGATCTCCCGAAGGTGTTCGGCGTCCACGGCGGCCGCTATCTGTGTCCTAGCCTCGTCAGATACGACCAGTTCGTCGAGGTGGGGCGGTAGCTGCTTTGGCTTCGCCCCTTCGGCTTTTCCCGCTGGAGCATCTAGTCTGATTTCGGCTTTGGCTGCATTGAGGATTTCAACCGTGACAGGCAATAGTGTGGCTGCGCGCTCTTGTTCGGGCGAAGGGTCCCCTGATGCGCGCTCCTCGAGATGTTGCGCATGGTCTTCGAGATGACGAAGCAGGCCGGCCTTGGTCGCAAAGCTTTGGACGATGGAGGGCTGCAGAATCATCTGAATGCCCCGTAGGTCCTCTGGACGGGCGAGGAAATCACCCGCTCGAGAGGCGGTGTAAATCTCCACTACGTCATCAAGGATCACAGCCGCTGCGTAGAGAGAGGGCCGTTCAAGTTGACCCTGGAGGAACTCGAGATCTGCCGCGAGCCGTGTCCACCCTTGCAGGCGGTAGGTCTTGGCATGTGTGGCCCAGTGGTTTAGGCCGAAAGCGCCAACCTCGTAATATTGAAGGTATTCTCGCAGATTGTCCACTGCCGACGCTTCAATCGACCAGGTTTTCGAGCTTGCGCTGACGCCTTGTAGCAGTTGCGTCAACAGGTTGAGCAGCGCGTCGAGCACCGCAGCATCCAGCATCGCGTCATCGGCTGTAGCGGGCTCCAGTTCGACCCGGGCCATCTCAAGGTGCTGCAGAGTGCCGGAGAGGTCTGGGGCTCGAAGTCCGCGCAAGAGCTCAATGTTCGCCTTGGCCCATGCGGCGTCGATGATGATCGCTTCGGTCTGCTCGAGCAGCCAATCGTCAGCTTCGACCGGCTCAGCGCCGTCGCGAGGGGCAATTGCTCCAGAGAGCACGTCGATTGTCTCGATGAGGTCGTCTTCAAGGTCCCAGAGATCGTGTGCGGCCGCGACTGCGCGGATCATCGCCTGCGCGTACCGACGTGAGAGCGGCTGCTTCACACTCTCGAACAAGGTCAATAGTTTGTATTTTGATCCCTGACCGCTGAGTGTCAGCCGCAGTACCGCCTCCAAGGCGTCCGCTCGACGCTGAGCGGTGATCATGCTGAGTGCTGGGGTGGCGGGGGGAGGCTGTGCTTCGGGCCAGAGCGCTGTGGCCAGCTTCTTCCCCGCCAAGGCGACTAGCTCCGGGCTGGAGCAGAGATGGTCGAGCACATCACCGAAAACGCCTGGGTCCGACGTAGCGACGGCAGCAGCGATCAAGGCTTCGGCAGCCTCCAAGACCTGGTCTGTTTCGAACTCTCGCTCCGCGACTTGGCGACAAACAAGAGCTGTCAACGGCACCAGGAGAGGGTTGTCGACCAGCGCCGCGGTGTTCGTGGTAACTGACTCCCATCCCCCCACATCCTCGATGAGGTCATCGGACGGTCCGTGGGTAGACATCCGCCGGAGGACAAGGAAAAGACGCTCGCGGAAGGCTACAAGACCCTCTTCACTCACCATCGTGGTGCGCCCTCCTTCCTAGGCTCGATACGGGTGCCTTCTGTCCGATTCTGATAAGTCTGGGTGTTGTCCTACCACACGGGGTCATCCCCTTCTGCAACGATCACATGGTCATCCGACAAGATCTTCTTGACGACCCCTCCGTATCTCGTGGCAACAAAAATCTACATCCCTGCGCCCGCTGCCAAGTCCCGTAGCGCAGTGAGGATGACCTCAAGGTCCTCCTCTGGAAGTTCCTCCGCTGCTGGGGAGTCAATGAAGAGCAGACCAGGGTGGCGGCCGACGCCTGACTCGGCACCGTGCCTGATGAGTGCGATGGTCGTGGCAAGTTTCAGCCGGAGCTTCTCGCCGTCCGTGACCTTCCCGTAGGACGTTTCGACCCCGCCACGGACAACCTTCACTGCGCCCCCTCCACTCAGCATGGCTGCATCTAGGTTCATGAAGCCGAAGCTCTGCGCGAGGTTGGTGATCCCGCTGGAGATCTCCTCCAGCCGTGGGTCCTGGTCGGCCTTCAGCCATTTCGCGAGGATCGAGTTGGCGGCGTTGATCACGGCAACTGTCTTGGGGTCGGGGCCTTCCTTGATCTCAGTCAGGGGTTTGGAGCCCCACGCCTCCATCGCTCCTTCGGCGCGGGCGAGTTCGAGCTCGACAGCGTAACGACGCGTCGCCACCTCGACTTCGTCTCGGCGCGCTTGAATATCGGCGGCTGCCGCGTCACGGCGGCTCACCACCTGACGTAGGGCTGCCTCGCGTTCCTTGACGGTCTGCTGTGCATCTACCAAGGCGATTTCCAGCGCCTCAATGGGGTCGACCACTGGTTCGCCCGGATCACCCTCATCGGTGTCCAGTCCGGCGACGAGGCGGTCCCTGATGACAGCAGGAGCTGACGCGGCAATGACGATGTTGTGCTGGAGAGCTTCCAGGTCGAGGTCTTGCGTGCATACCGAGCAGGCGTGTTGGTCGGGCTCGGCCTGCTTTCTGGCCGGCGTCACTTCAGCCGCACATCGAGGGCACACGGTAGGTTGCATGCGCCCGAAGAACCGCTGCGCAAGAAGGTCTTCGACACTTTGGTGCCTCCGCCGACGCTCGGCCCTCAGTTCATCGCGCACTTGCGCCGCCGCCGCCTTCGCCCGGTTGAGGCGCAGCTCTGCCTCGTACGCTGCGGTGGTGAGCTCATGCACGCTCGATGCTGCTTCGAAAAGTGTGGAAAGGGCGGGGTCCTCGGAGGTAAAGCCGTCGAGGTGAGCTCGTGCTGCTGAAACTCGCTCCTGTGCTTCTGCGTGCTCCTCTGACAAGACCGCTTGGTCAGTCTCCTTCTGGCCCTGCGTCTGTTCAAGCTGATAGTCCAGGCCACGGGCGGCGGTCGCAGCTTGCGCCATGGCTGCCGCCCACGGCGTACCTGAAAACGACTGCAGCAGCCGGGCCGCGAGCACTCGTTCATTACCGATGACTGGGTCGAGCTTGTTGGGATGGATGGTGAGGGAGCTCATGAATGCTGGCCATTGATGAGTGTATTGATCATCATTGGTCCACATGGTGATCGCATCGAGCCGCAGACGCTCGAGCATTAGGACGCCCATCAGGTCTTCGAAGCTCTGATCAGAATCGAAGGTCCCCAGCACCGTTCGGCGGGCGCCTTCTTGAACTGGAACGGAGACGCAGACTTCGCCGGTCGGCGTGTTCTCATTATCGGTGAACGCCACTTCGAAAGGGACTTGGTCGATTAGGAAGTTGACTGTCACGCGCTCGATCCAGGACCGCACGACGTCTTGAAGGTGGCATCGACCGGTGAGCCCCCATCTGATCATCTGCTGCACTGAGGTCTTGCCGCGGAGATTTCGTCCGCTGCTGATGCCGAGGACGCCTCCCGTGGTTTTCCAATCGAAATCGATCGGTTCAGGTCTCGGCAAGTCCGAGGTCACCTTGGTTCCAACAAAACGGAGGCGCTCGATCCGCAACTGCACCGGTATGCCTGCGGAAGCGCCCGTCGGGATGCTGTGCTGCTCCAAGATCGCTGCGACCTCGCTGAGCGGCACCTCACCGACCTTCTTCTTGACAGCCTCTGCGACTGCCTCTACCAAAGCGCTCACGGTGTCGACCCTCCCGCACTCATCAGACTGTCGAGACGCTTCCGGGCCCGCGGAGCGATGGTCCCAATATTCGTCCCGAGTTCCGTCCCCGCGTACTCCGCTTGCTCATATTGACGCTGTTTCAGGCGGCTTCCGAGATCGTCACCGGCCACCAGATGAACGAGCTTGACCTGTTTGCTGTACCACGACAGCGGAGCCTCCCTGGCAAGATCGGCCGCGGCAGCCATTCCGGCACTAGTCAGATAGAACTGCGACCGCACCGCGTGCGAAAACGTGCCGGTCTTCCTCAATATGGCGAGGCCATAAGTCTCCAGCAGCGAAAACGCGTCGTCGAGTGCCTCGTAGGCGCCGTAGTGCCATTTCGGCATGGGATACCAGCGCAGGTCTGGCTCGGTACCCTCAAGGAGTTCCTGCGCAACCTCAAGCATGTCCGGCGTCAGGGATCCCTGCTCTACCTTGGTTACGATCTCGTCAGCAAGATAGTCGGGGTTTCGAAGCCAAAAGTCCAGGGCCTGTACTCGCAATTCCGCCCGAATCACCCTGACCGTCTCAGGAGGATCTCCATCCCCAACTGTCTCACCGCACTCGGCGAGAATGGCTAGTAGACGGACTGCGTGCTGGGTGCGGGTCGCAGGCGGACGCTCTGCTCGTTCGGGCCTTGTCATCGATTCCGTATCCAAGTCGGACCGCCTGCTCCTGGTTCTTCTACTACAGAGACTCTAAACAGATCTCGGGGCTGTTGGAAACCCCCATACGGCTTATGTAGAACTCCGGTTGAGCCGGGCCGACGGAGGCTCGGGAGTAAGAACCGAAAGCTGCCGCGTCACTCGCCTGACGCCATCAGCCGCACTTCCATGCCATGACGTTGGCCGCAGACGGCCCTGGCCCTCCGAAGCAGTTCGTGCGTCGCTCCCTGCTTGGTTCAAACTCGGGTCAGTACCCACCTCTTCGCTCGACGGAGGCGAGCTCGGCAGCTCTTGCCATTGCTTGGTCCCACGGGAACTGTTCGGCGATGAAACCTCCGCGGTGGGGCCCGTGGTCGGGCATCTCCAGGAACTTCACGCCGTCCTCGATCAGCGCCGCGATAGCACGCTTGTAGGGTGTCCGCCCAGTGAGTGCTGAGTTCGCGAAGGGCACGATCAGAGTCGGGACGCCGAGGCCGATGTGTTCGGAGGCGACGTCGAGCGCGTAGGTGTCGGCAATACCAGCGGCGAGTTTGCAGATGGTGTTCGCGGTGGCCGGAGCGACTACAACAACGCCGGCATCGGGGCGATCGCGGCGAGGTGTCCCGGGCTTGCGGTGCTCGGTGGTCACCGGGTGTCCTGAGACGGCTTCGAGTGCGTCGAGGTCGGCGAATGCAGCCCCGCTTGGGGTGGCGATGACGTGGCAGTCCCAGCCTGAGGAACGGGCGGCCTTGACAAAGTCGACGGCGTGCATGGCGGGTCCGGCGCCGCAGATGATGAGGTAGACGACGTTCACGCTTTGACTCCGATCCGTTCGCACAGGCCTCGCAGTTGCGGGT
Source organism: Glycomyces sp. NPDC050141 (assembly GCF_055586545.1). NCBI lineage: Bacteria > Bacillati > Actinomycetota > Actinomycetes > Glycomycetales > Glycomycetaceae > Glycomyces > Glycomyces sp. NPDC050141. Next base: position 52,057 of record NZ_JBVJHZ010000002.1, read on the forward strand.
CGATCGCGTTCTCTTTGGTGCGACGCACGACGATCCGCAGGACCTCGCGGGCGAGGGGGTTGAAGCGGATCCGCTGTGGGGCGACGTTCTCGGCGGAGGCGATCATGCGGATGGCGGCCCGGTCGGAGTCGCGCGATCCAATCCGGGCACAGGCCCGGGCGGCGTCGAGGTAGAACGAGGCTTGCCGGGTGGGGGCGTCGATTGCTCGGGGAGTGGTGGTGTTTGCGATGGCGAGGGCTCGGCGGGGGTCGCGGTCGACTTCCATGGCGACCATCCAGAACGCGAGGTTGGTGGGCCCGAACCAGCCGAGTTCTTGGCCGCAGTCGCCGGTGCGGGTGGCGAGGTCTTCAGCTTCGGCCAGGTGTGTCTCGGCTTCGGACTCGCGCTTGAGCCCAAATAGCGTCATTGCTGAGGTCAGGTGCAGTTGGCCAGCGACGGCCATGGTCCGTTGGTCGGCCAAGCCGCCGTCGAGCATGCGGAGGCCGGCAGTGGCGAACTTGTGGCCGCGTTCCATGCTGCCGCAGCTCAGCGCCGCGTGAGCTCGCGTGAAGGCGGCGATGCCTTTGAGGCTGAGATCGTCGAGTTCGGCGGCGGCGTCGCGGGCGCGCTCACCAGCGAGGTAGGTGTCGGCGCGTTGCCCGGTGGAGCGCATGACGTTCATGGTGCGGTGCGCAGCCTGGACCGTCAGTGCCCGGGTGCGGGTCACGGTGGCCGTGTCGGTGCCCGTGACGGCGGTGGCGTGCAGGCGCCGCAGGAACGGCGCGAGCCGCGCGGCGGTCCCGGTGAAGTCACCTCGCCGGTAAAGCTCCTCAAGCAGGTCGGCCTCGGCGTCGAGGTAGTCCAGGCTCGCGGGGTCGGCGGTGGCCTCGTCCTCCAGGGCAGTTTCGATGAGGGCCGCGAGAATGTCGTGGACGTCGTCGACAAGCCCAACGCCGTCGCTCGTGAGAGAGACGTAGCCGTCTCCAATCAGGTCCATGACCGAGCAGCGCAAGACCATACTCATCGCCGCGAGGATCTGGAGGTTGTCGGCACCGCGGAGACCGTTCTCGATCCGGCTCCAGGTGCTCGCGCTCATGTCGGCGAGTTCGGCGGCTCGGCGGATGCTGAGTCCGCGCAGTTTCCGCCGGGTCATGATGCGTTCGCCGATGGGTTCGGTCGTCATGAACTGCTCCATACCTACAGGGTCCGCCTCAGCGTACAAGTGCCGTTGCCACATGGCAACGCCCTGTGCGAGGTCCTCCATAGCCTGGGGTAGCGGATCGGACACCGTTCGATCCGGGCGGCCCGACCGGGTGATTTCTGGCGGGTCGACGCCAGCAAGGAGGGAGCTGCAAGTGACTAGACCGAGCGTCGGCATCGCCAGGGTCCCAGCGCAAGAGGATCCGGGGCACCACATGGTGCCCGACCGGATGCGGTACGTGGAGCGGTGGGACCTCGCGGGCACTGAGCTGTATGTGGACGACGAAGTCGGCGACGGGCAGCTGACCTCTACCGGTAGGGGCTTCCCGGTGATGGCGCTCATCGGCCATGCTGGCGGCGTTCTCCACAACGTCATTTGGCAGACATCAGCGGGCGCCTGGACTGCCACCGAGCGACTCCAAATCAAGGCGAAACTGGCCGAGGCACTCGCGAACCGGGATCAGTTCAACCTCGGTGGAATGCGGTTCCGACCGCATGTCACCGCTGATCCGTCAAGCGGTCAAACGATGGTCTATGTCTACCGGACCGATCTGTACCCGGAAGTACTCGTCGCTGTGTCAGGGCCAGCCGGGCTCGTACTGACGCCTGAACATCGGTACCTCGACGTCGCGACCCTGGACCACGCCACCAAGGAGTGTCTTGCCGGACGGGGCGCGCCATGATCATCGGGCAGTTTGCATGGCGCGGTTGGGAGATCGAAGCCGACGTTATGACGAGTCCGCTTGTCGGCGAGGTCATCTGGTTGAACCGTACCGGTCTCACACGCACCGGCATGGGAATCTTCCGATACGGGCAGCTCGAACTGACCGTCTTCGCACCTGCCGACGACCTCGCACCGCTTGAGCTCCGGCACGCGTTCGACCAGTTCCGGGCTGGGGCGCTGAAATGACCGGCCGTCTGCTCGCCCTCATCCTCGGTGCCCAGACACCAGCATGGGATGTTCCGCCACCGCCGGACTACCCACGGCGGCCCCTCGGCTGGTACCTCGAACGCGCCCAAGAGGCACTGGCCGAGCGTGAGCAGCACGGCCCCTTGCCGCTCGATGCGCACTGGCACGTTGGTCGAGAAGCGCAGGGATTATCGACGAAGCGCCACGCAACAACTGACTTCCCTTCCCGAAGGACCGCCGCGCGCCAGTGACAGAGCGGCGGTCCCTCCCCTTGGGGCCGCCGCGCAAGGTGGCGCGCGGCGGCCCTCCTACTTCCGCCACCGCGAAGATGCACGAGGCCTCAGCCCCTTGCGGCCGGGCAGAGCAGAGTTGCGGGCCCAGCCCGGTCGAGTTCCGCTCGAGGTACTGACAGCAGTCAGGTTCGACGTGCGGGTTTGTGACAGGTCGGGAGGCGGTCACAAGCTGTCACAGACTGTCACAGGGTCTTGCGGGAGCCGTTTTTCCGAGCAACACTCGGCGACCACGGCAGCTCGTGGACCGTTCGCAGCGTTCGCGCTGCAGAGGGTCTGAGCCGGTCGTTGTCAGAGAGTTCGCACAGGTGATTGGAGTTGTTGCGCTGGATTGTTGCTTGCTTGAAGCGGGAGTACCGCGGGGTCTCGTAGGAGCGCCCGCGGCTCGGTGTGCTCTCAGTGGGTTGCGCTGATGGGGTCGTGGCGCACTCCGTCTGAACCGGCGGAGTCGGTGCGAGAGCTGGCGCACCGGCTGACCGACCGAGACCGGCAAATTATCGCGGATCTGGCCCGGTTCAAGCTGTTCACGCTCGAACAGCTCCAGCGGCTGTATTTCGATTCGTACTCCTCGACGCGTGACCGGATCGCCTCGCTGACGGAGATGCGCGTCCTGCAGCGGTTCCGGCCGCACACACGCGAGGCCTACCGGTACCTGTTGGGCTGGCACGGGCTACGAATCGATCATGCTGGCCGAGTCGAAGACTACGAACGCGACCCATATGGCCCCTTTCTCGGGGAGAAGAAGTCCAAGCCCGGCCGAATCCCGAGCAAGGCGTTCGCCGAGACCTACGCCGACCGGATCATCGCCTCAGCCCACCGCCGCCATCTGGAGGGAGTCAACGACTTCTACACCCGCTTGGCCGCCGCCTGCCGAAACGCGGAATCTATCGACTTGACACGCTGGTACACCGAGGCCGAAGCCAACGACCGAGGCCCGATGTACGACATGCGCCCCCACGGCGCGTTCGACCTCGAATCCCCGCATGGCGAGGCGGCGTTCTACCTCGAGTTCGACACCGGCACCGAGCCGCTGACCCGACTCGTTGCCAAGGCCCGGTACTTCGGAGATAAAGCCAATCGAGAGCTGGAACGCGGCCGGGGGCGAGCAGAGACGGCGCGGCATTCCCAAACCCCCTCAGTAAGTAGCGGCCCGTCCTGGTTCATGCTCATCGAGATGACGAAGTCCGGTCGCGAAGACAACTTCCACCAGCGGCTCGCCTGGTCAGGGGAGAGCCTCCCGGTCGCGACTACCCTCGTCGACCGCGCCGCGAACCCGCTAGGACCGGTTTGGCGACTTTGTGGCGCACAGGCTGGGGTCCTGCGCTGCCTCGACGGACTCCACGTCCTGCACTAACCTGGCCACCTGCACTCAACTCGGCATCGTGACCGGGTGACAGTTTCCGCGACTGCACCCGCTGCGAAGCCCGTGAGGGGCCCCGAGTCCGGGAAGCGCATGCCGTGACCGGAGTTTCCCCAGGTCAGTGCGAATAGAGCGCAGGTCTTGTGACACCCCTACTTCTATAGTTTTCTGTACTCCAGAACATCTTTAACGGCGTTTCCGGCGAACATACTCGCCACCCAATCCCGTCGATCCCCGTTCGTCGTCGGCTTCACCCTCGCGCTCGCCAATGACCACCGACCCGTCATCCACCCAGCACACATCCCACAGGCGTCATCACTTTGCGAACTTGACTCGTGACCGAACATCGAGTTACGCTCGGCTGACCTTGGTCCTGAGGACGACGCGGCGACGCACGCTTTGCCCAAATTCACTACTGAACCAGCTGACCGCTACTCCGTGCCCACGTGGCCGAAGACCGTCCGCCTGAGCGAGCGGTGGACGGTCACCGAGAAGATCGATGGCACCCACGCAACCATCGTGATCACGCCGGCCGGAGTCGGCGACATCGAACATCCTGGTGTCAGTCTCGCAGCCGGGCCTGCTGGCGAACGTGTGACGGTACGGGCGGCCAGCCGGACCCACTGGCTCGTTCCCGTGATCGAAGCGGCGACGGGGGCGGGGAGGGACAACTTCGGGTTCGCCGCATGGGTCGCCTTCCACGCCGCCGAACTCGCCATGCTCGGGCCAGGTGCACATCATGGCGAGTGGTACGGCGAGGGCATCGGATGCGGCTACGGACTGACCGAGCGTCGCTTCGCACTGTTTGACACCGCCAGGTGGCAGCGAGAGCTCCCCGAGGGCATGCCGGAAGGATTGGGTAGGGTACCGGTCCTCGCGGAATGCGAGGGCGGCAAGCTCAACGTGACCGTCACAAAGTGCCTCGCGCGCTTGGCAAGACAGGGATCGGACCTGGTGACCGGGGCGGCGGCCGAAGGCGTTATTGCCCAGTCAGCCACCGATCCCCGACTCGCACTCAAGGCATACGTGGATGCCTCAGCACAGGTGGTCGTTCAGAATCAGCGCGGACTCCGTGCCGCGTAGACGAGGCTGAGCGTCCCTATTTCTCGAAGTCAGCGGGTTTTTCAGGGACGCAACTGCGGTGGCAGTATCCGGCCGCGAGGTTCGCAGAGAGCTCCTCCAGGTACTCCGTATCGGAAGGTAGGTCCAGCTTGAGGAGGAGCGCGTGGGCCTCGGCCGGGTCGAGATCGGCGTAAAAGCCGGAGAACGCGCCGCGGAGGCCGCCGAAAATCGAGAGATGCAGCTCCGGATAAAGGATCGCTTCACGATAAGCATGAACGGCAACGCACCAAGGTACGTCGCCAGCGGCCCTGAAGATCCGTGAGACCCGCCGAAGCACCGCCTTGCGAGATTCATCGCCTAGGTGCTTCAGAGACTCGAGATCATCGGCCAATAGAGCCTCGAATGCCGGTGCCGCAGTCTTGCGGTCCTCCAGCCAATCGACCGACATGCAGTACTGCAGCGCGTGCAAGGCTTCCGTCTCTGCGAGACGTGACCGGTACTCCTCCCAGAACCACGCGGTCAGCTCGGCATCGGTCTGTCGCCCAATGAACCAACGAAGTTGCACCGCCGCCCAGTAGTCGTCGAGCAGGTCGACGAAGCCGTAGCCGAGCCGGATCCGCTCACGAGCCGTCAGACCGTCGTCCTCGAACATCCGCTCGATCCAGCCGTGCGCCAGATCGACTGAGCTTAGCGTCGCTCCTGGCTCCTCTGGATCGCTCCACGAACTCCGGTCGACTGGCAGGATGCCAATGCCGGCGAGCCACTGCTCGGCGGCTGTCGCTTCCTCTGAACTCCGAGTCACCGGTCAGGCGTCTCGGTCGCGGATCCAGATCTTCCTGAGCAGCTTGTTCTTGAGCGGCTCGAAACCACTGCAAGGATTCTGTTGCTCAAGTCCGGTTACGGCCTCTTCGATGAACCGGGCATGTTCGGAACCCACTTCGATCCTGCGGTCATCAGGGAAGCCGAGCTCGAAGTCGTCGAGTTGGTGGCGCACTATCGCATCGAACGCCACTCGGTCGCTGTAAGAGTCGTTGTCATGCATAGGGTTTCACTGCTTTCGCCGAGGGGAGCGGCCTCTCGGCCGACGGCTATGGGACGCCTCTCGGCCAGTATTCCACAAGAGTCTCAGGAGTAACAATCCTCAAGCGAGGAACTGTCGGACCCCTGGCTTAACATCCTGCACATGAAGCACACATGGACTGCGAGCTACTGCGAGGGCTGGAACGGACCCGTTGGCAGACCGGTAGGCAGCCTCTCTCAAGAAGAAGCACGCCAGCGCGATGAGGGCGGCCTCCCCTACTCGGTACTCATCGCGGAAGACGGTCGTCCCAAGTTCGTCCTCGACATTGCCTGGCGACAGAGCTACCTCGCGCGTTGGACATTCGACGACGAGGCACGCAGGGCCTCTCGCGCGGTATTCCTTCGCCTCGAGGACGGGAAGCTCTTCGAGCGAAAACTCACGGAGTGGCAGTATGAAAGCGGCGAACGCGACGGTAGCCCGAAGGTGCCGCGTCAGACCTTCAAGCGCGGGCTCGACGGTCGAACCAGCATCTATCACCGACGCCGCAACGGTGGAAGCGGCCACACATCGAAGAATGAACCGTTCGAGCAGTTCGTCCACCCGGCGGTCTCCTTCGAGGACTGGGGAGCGATTCTCGGAGACGAAGAGCTTCCGGCGTTCGCTGCAACAACCGTGACCGAACCCCTTCCGTTCAGCTCTGAAGACAGCCGTCCCTGGGATCCGCCAGCGCCGTATAGCAGCCCGTATCTCGATGCGCTCATGACGCAGGGATCCACAGTGGTTCACACAGACTCGCAGCAACCGATGGTCGTCGATCATGTTCCGGTCACGACGTTGAACCTTCCGACCGGGAACGTGGTCGCTTGCGATCCGAACTGGATCCGTGTGGATAAAGCATTCACCGTCGCTGTCTCGCCTGGGACGTACCGGGTGATCGAGCTACAGATCATGCGGATACTCGATGGCGAGGAGTACCGGCCGGCCGCCGGTTATCTGTTGGAGATCTCCGGTGAACCGACGGTCTCATGGGAACTGGCGCTCCAACCTGGCCAGGACATCAGATTCCTCGATGATGGGCAATTCTATGGTTTCGGCGTCGACAGCGGCTTCGGAAGTTTCATGGACGACGCCACGCAGCAGCCCCTTATCGACCACGTCGGCGATGACTTCACCGAGTGGAGCGTCGGCCTCTACGACACGCCGCACTTCACCCTTCCCGGCACGAGCCTTGACCTGTTCGCATACAACTGCTACTACGGCGATGGCGCCTACCCCACCTGGATCGGACGTGACGCCCGAGGCTCCGTGACCTGCTTCCTCAGCGACATGCTCATCGTCAGCGATGGCAAACCGGAGGGCGACTACGAGATCACCTTCGAGCAGGATTGGTAGGTGCTGACTGTTCTGTCATCGGATCCGGCAATTATGCTGCCGGATCCGATGCAGGGCGGCTCTTGATAACACTCTCTGTGGTTCCCAGGTCGCGTAGACGCGGCAGCCGCGGAAGACGAGTTTCGTGTCGCGCTTGGGGTCGTACCAGTCGGGGGCATCAACTGCCCAGCGGCAGGCCACGGCTTTGAGTCCGGCGACGGCGAGGAGGTCGCGGCGTTCGGCGACGTCGGCGGCTTCCCATGCCTGGGCGTAGGTGCGTCCGGTCGGGACCTGCTCCCAGCGGGCGGCGTCGGCCGGCTCGGCTTCGAGTTGGCCGCGTTTGTCGATGAGGGCCTTCATGCGCTGGCGGTATTCGTCGTCCTCGCCTTCCCACAGGCCGGCGTCGCGGTCGTCGCGGAGGTCGCGGATGGTTTGGGCGAGGCGTTCGAGTTTCGCGGCGGTCCCGGTGGCGGGGATGAACTTGCGTTCGTAGACCTCTTGGTCGCCGATGTCGTCGAGGAACCGTTCAGTGATTGCTTCGTCGATCGGGTCGAGTCGGACCGAGGCGGGATGGGGGCAGTGGTTGATGGTTCCCTTGCACCCGTACCGGACGTACATGATGCCGTTCTGCGCGCTGGCGAACCGGTACATCTTGTTCCCGCACGCACCGCACAGCAGGAAGTCCTTGAGCAGGTACAGCTGGGTCTTCGGACGCTGGGTGTAGCTTTTCCCGGTGCGGTCGTTGTGGACCACCGACCTGGCCCGGAGCGCCTCGAAGTCGGCGTGCGAGATCAGCGGCTCGGCGAACTGAATCGGCTCTCCGGACGCGTCGGTCACGGTCTTGCCCTGGTGGACGGCCTGGCCGATCAAATGGCGGGCGCCGAGGAACTTGGCAACACTCGTCCCCAGCCACGCCGCGCCTTTGAGCCCGGTGATCCCGTTCTCGTTCAACCAGTCGGCGATCTTCTGGAATGACCAGCCTTCGAGACGTTTGGCGGCCATGCCCTGCGCCCACGGTGCGGTCTTCGGGTCTGGGGCGAGGCCCATCGCGCGACCCTGGGAATCGTGGGTCGTCTTGTACCCGAAGGGCACCACGCCTCCGGCCCATTGGCCCCGCTGGCGCAGCTTCGCGCGCGTGGAGGTGACACGCTCGGAGATCGCGTCGAGTTCCATCTCCGCGAAGATCGCCGCCACATAGGCGATGAGCTTCCCCGACGGTTCGGCGGTGTTGAGCTGCTTGTCGGCGGTGGCGGCGAGCTTCTTGTGCTCGTCGCACCAGGCCAGGAGCTTCGAGAAATGGACGATCGAGCGCGCCCACCGGTCGATCTTCGCCGCGCACAGCCCGTCGAACTCCCCGGTCCGCTCGCGCAGCCACGGCCCGAGCTCATCGCGTTCGAACGGGTCGGTGGAACCGGACACGTCGAGGTCGACGGCCCAGCCGACGATAGTGTGGCCGGCATCGAGCGCCCAGCGTTCGATGGCTTCCTTCTGGCGTTCGGGCGAGGTGGTCACGTCGGTGACCTGCGACAGGCGGACCACTCCGACGATGCGGAGGCCGGACCGGCTGAGCTGGGCGCGGTCTTGGGTTCGTGTTTTTGCCATTGCTTCCCCTGATGACTGAGTTTCATGATCACACGCGCAACATTTGTCACGCGTGAAACTTGTGAAACTGTCAACTACGGGTGCGCCTGGCAGGGGTGCCGGGCCCCGATCTCCTGGACCGAGGCGCACCACGTGGTGCATTGGGCGGACGGCGGTTTGACTACTGCTGAGAACCTGATCCTCCTGTGCAGGTTCCACCACTCCAGGATTCACCTGGACACCTGGAGCATTACGAAGACCGGCCCGGGCAAGGCCTCGATCAGGCACATCCGAACCGGCGCGACGGATGCCGAATGGGATGCCGATCCTGATCTGCCGAGCGGGCAGGCCAGCGAGGAGTTCTCCCCGAGTCTGAAGCGACAGCTCGACGACTATGCGAGCTGGTTCGCCCAGAAGACCATGGAAGCGAGCATCACTCGGACCCGAGAGAAGTTCCGGGAGGCTCATGCTGCAGAGGTGAAGGCCTGCAAGGTGATCGAGGCACCGGCCTCGGCGGAGCCTGCTCTCGTACCGGTCCTCCGGGAAGATCCGGGCGACCCGCCGTTCTTATCCTGCCCTCAGCGGGCGACTGCTGAGGGGGAGCGCGGTGAAGGCCAGCGCAGCCCGTTCCCCAAGGGGGACCGGGCCCCTCAGCATGTCCAGGGCTGGGAAGGGGCCGGAAAGGGACCACCAGCGCGGCCCCGCCCGCCCGCCTCGGCTCCGCCCTCCTTGGCGGTGCCCTCGCCGGGGGCGCATCGGGCGTAGGGCGTGCCCCTTCCCACCCGCATCCGCCTTCGCCCAACCGAAAAAGACCACGGTCCCACACGGGTCCGACAGCCGGGCGTTCCCGCTGGTCATGGTTTGTCCACTGCGGGCGATTGGGCGGGGAGGCCGGAGTCCGGCCTCGGCTCCTGCGCTGCCTCGTTGTCGCTGCCAGGTTTGGCCAGGGCCCAATCGGACCCGGGGGCCGGAGTCCGGGCGGGGCCCTCGTCCACCTTGTTGTCGCTGACTGCTTGAACCAGGACCCCCGAACAACCAGGGGGAGACCGAATGGCGAACCCTGCCCCTATCGCCTTTCCGACAAACCCGACAGCGCCCATTCGGGCCGCTGTGAGGGGTTTGCGCTGCGAGCATGAGTCGTCATCGTCGTCTCACAGTGAGGTGGTCAAATGCGACGAATCCTGGCCAGTGCGGCCGCTGCAATCGCCATCGGCGCGGTCTGGGCCGCTCCCGTCTCAGCGGAGGAGCCGGTCGCGTCCGAAGCGCCGCTGACGCAGGTCGCCTCCGACTCCGAGAGCGTGTACTGCAGCGCCTCCTTCAGCACCGCGACCGTGGTCCGCGAGTACCCGAACGCCAGCGCCGCGCAGATCGGCTCGAAGATCCCGGCCGGGACCTGGGTCAACGGGTCGTGGTGTGCGCCGTTCACCGACGGCGGGAAGCACACGACCTGCGGTTCCTGGTCGAAGGTGTGGATCGTGGTGGATTGGAACGACACCTGGGGCTTCGCGCACGTCGGCTGCCTCCAGAGCTACTACGTCGACTGACTGGGTCGCTAGGGCCGGGCCGCGGGACTCTCAGCCGCGGCCCGGTTTCGTGTTCTTGGCGGCGTAGTAGACGGCCTCGCACAGGTCGTCGACGTCGTCGTTGTCGCGCCAGTCGTCGAAGTCGGCGACGAACACCATCTTCGCCTCGGCCTGCCGGTTCCCCTTGAGCAGCTGCAGGACCCGCTTCCAGTCCGCGAGGTTCGGGTGGTCGTAGTCGCGGCAGGCCCCGGCCGGTTCGAGGAGGCGGATGGCCTGCTGCAGGACGGGGACGTCGATGTCGTAGGAGTCCGAGCCGCCCTCGTGGCCGAGGACCGTGGCCATCACCAGGGCCGGGAGCGGGTGCTCCCCCGCGTTCTTGCGGCCGAAGACGAGTTCGCCGGAGGTGTCGTAGATGCCGAGCCCGTACGCGGCGGGCTGCTTCCAGCCGGGGAGGTCCGCGGTGAGGCGGTCGCGGGCGGCGGCGATCTTCTCGCGGGTCTCCCAGCGGTCGCCGAGTTCGGCGAGCAGGGCGGAGACGGTGGCTTTGGCGGCAGTCATGTCGGCAGTCTCGCATCAGGGAGCGCCGACCGGTGCATCGATAGCGGGGAAAGAGACGGGGCCGCCCCACCGGGAAGGTGGAGCGGCCCCGCACAGCATTCGCTAGACGAGCTGCTTCGGCTCCGCGTAGTGGCACGCCGCGCGGGTCTGGCCCGCGTGGTCGGAGCGCAGGAGCGGCTCGACGTCGATGCACTTGGCCTGCTGCGACTCCCCCAGCTGCTTGAACAGCGGGCAGCGGGTGCGGAAGCGGCAGCCCGAGGGCGGGTTGGACGGGCTCGGCACGTCGCCCTGGAGGACGATGCGCTCGCGGGTCCGCTCCTTGCGCGGGTCCGGGAGCGGGATCGCCGACATGAGGGCCTGCGTGTACGGGTGGGCCGGACCGGCGAAGAGCTGGTCGGTCGTGCCCTCCTCGACGATCTTGCCGAGGTACATGACCGCGACCTTGTCCGCGATGTGCCGCACCACCGAGAGGTCGTGCGAGACGAACAGGTACGACAGCCCCAGCTCGTCCTGCAGGTCCTCCAGCAGGTTGATGACGCCGGCCTGGATCGACACGTCGAGGGCCGACACCGGCTCGTCGAGCATGAGCACGCGCGGCTGCAGGGCCAGCGCGCGGGCGATGCCGATGCGCTGGCGCTGCCCGCCCGAGAACTCGTGCGGGTACCGGTTGCGGTGCTCCGGGTTCAGGCCGACGATCTCGATCAGGCTGTTGACCCGGTCGCGGCCGCCGTTCCTGAACAGGTTGTGCACGCGCAGCGGCTCGGCGATGATCTCGAAGACCGTCATGCGCGGGTCCAGCGAGGCCATCGGGTCCTGGAACACCAGCTGGAGGTCCCGGCGGATGGGCCGCATCTGGTTGCGCGAGAGCTTCGTCAGGTCGCGGCCCTCGTAGAGGATCTCGCCCGAGGTCGGCTCGATGAGGTTCATCATCAAGCGCGCCGTAGTGGACTTGCCGCAGCCGGACTCGCCGACGAGCGCCAGGGTCTCGGTCTGGCCGATCTCCAGGGTCACCCCCGAGACGGCGTGGACCGCCCCGACCTTGCGCCGCAGGATGCCCTTGGAGCGCACGGGGAACTCTTTGACCAGGTTCTTCCCGGCGATGACCGGGCTCGCCGCGGTCTGCGGAGTGTCGAGCATGGCGTTCACTTGTCCTCCTCGTGCTCGTGGAGCGCGGCGGCCTCGGCCTCGGCGGCCTCGACTTCCGCTTCGACCGACAGGTCGGTGGCCACGGGCGCGAACACGTCGTCGGGGGCCTTGCCCTCGAGCTGGTCCGAGAAGTGGCAGGCCGAGACGTGGCCGGTGGGGCCGATCGGCAGCAGGTCCGGCTCGACTTCGGAGCAGATGTCCTGGTGCATGGGGCAGCGCGGGCGGAACGGGCAGCCCGGCGGCAGGTTGAGCATCGACGGCGGCGTGCCGTGGACGGGCGTGAGGCGGTGGCCCCGCGACTCGTCCATGCGCGGCAGCGAACCGATCAGGCCCAGCGTGTAGGGCATGCGCGGCTCGTAGAAGATCTCGTCGACGGTGCCCTGCTCGACCGGCTTGCCCGCGTACATGACGAGGACGTCGTCGGTGTGGCCGGCGATGACGCCGAGGTCGTGCGTGATCAGGATCAGCGCGGCGTTGACCTCTTCGCGGGCCTTCTCCAGGGCTTCGAGGACCTGGGCCTGGACGGTCACGTCGAGGGCCGTGGTGGGCTCGTCGGCGATGATGACGTCCGGGTTGTTGGCCATGGCGATGGCGATGACCACGCGCTGGCGCATACCGCCGGAGAGCTCGTGCGGGTAGGCGTCGACCCGCTGCTGCGGGTTCGGGATGCCGACCGAGTCGAGCAGGTCGATGCAGCGCTTGCGGGCCTCGGACTTGGAGATGTCCGTGTAGTGGACGCGGATGGCCTCGGCCAGCTGGAAGCCGACCGTGTAGACCGGGTTGAGGCTGGTCAGCGGGTCCTGGAAGATCATGGAGATCTTCTTGCCGCGGACGCGGGAGAGCTCGGCGTCGCCGAGGCCGAGGAGCTCTTCGCCCTCGAGCTTGGCGGAGCCGGTGATCTGGGCGGTCTTGGGCAGGAGGCCCATGATCGCCATGGAGGTCACCGACTTGCCGGAGCCGGACTCGCCCACGATGCCGAGGCTCTGGCCGCGGCGCAGTTCGTAGGAGACGCCGCGCACGGCGTGCACGAGCCCGTCCTCGGTCGGGAAGGACACGTTGAGGTCCTTCACTTCGAGGACGGAGTCGCCCTTGGTGCCGCTGGTGCGCTTGGCACCGTTGGTGCTCACTGAGATGTTGGACAACGCTATCGCCTCACCATCGTCTGCCGCGGGTCCATCGCGTCGCGCAGGCCGTCACCGATGAAGTTGATGGTGAGCGCGATGAGGATGATCATGAGACCCGGGATGTAGAACAGGTACCAGTGCTCGTTGAACGCCGACGCGCCCGCCGCCTCGATGAGGAGGCCCAGGGACGTGTCGGGGCTCTGGATGCCCAGACCGAGGAAGGACAGGGTCGTCTCCGACAGGATGGCGAACGCGATCTGCAGCGTCACCGAGACGATGATGACGCTCATCGTGTTCGGGATCAGGTGCTTCACGATGATGTGCCAGTCCGAGCCGCCCGCGGAGCGCGCGGCTTCGATGAACTCCTTCTCCCTCAGGGATAGCACTTCGGCGCGCACGGCGCGCGCGATCGAGGTCCAGCCGAAGATCGCGAGGATGAACGCCATGTGGTACCAGCGGACGCTGGAGTCGATCGCGCCCGCGATGGCGCCGGTGATGACCAGGAACGGGATCACGAACATGATGTCGAGGAAGCGCATCATGAGCGAGTCGACCCAGCCGCGGTAGAACCCGGCGACGGCGCCGTAGAGCGCGCCGATGACCGTGGACCCGATGGCGACGACGAGCGAGACGTTCAGGGACTGCTTGGTCGCCTGCATCATCGCGCCGAGCATGTCGCGCCCGGCCTTGTCGGTGCCGAACGGGTGCTCCAGGCTCGGGGCGGCCCACGAGGGGATCTCCGAGTGGATCTTGTAGTCCCACTTCCACAGGAAGGGGCCGAGGTAGGCGAACAGCACGACGACCAGGAAGATCACGAGGCTGATCACGGCGGCGCGGTGGCGGAAGAAGCGGCGGGCCACCATCTCCCACTGGCCGCGTTCCTTGCTGGTGATGGCCTCGGCGTCGAGGCGGGGCGAAGCGGTGTTACTCATAGCGGATCCTCGGGTCGAGCACGCCGTACAGGATGTCGGAGATCAGGACGCCGATGAGGACGACGAGGCCTGAGATGAGCACGTAGGCCATGACGACGAAGGTGTCGCCCGCCCGGATGGCGTCCAGGGAGTAGACGCCCAGGCCGCGCCAGCCGAAGATCGACTCGGTGACCATGGCGCCGCCCATCGCCCCGGAGAGGGCGAGGGGTGCGAAGGTCGCGACCGGGATGAGCGCGGTGCGCAGGGCGTGGCGGCGCATGACGGTGCGGTTGCGCACGCCCTTGGCGCGGGCGAGCCGCACGTAGTCGGAGTTCATGACCTCGAGCATGGAGGCGCGCTGGTACCGCGAGATCGCGGCGTACCCGCCGAGCATGAGCACCAGGGTCGGCACGATCAGGTAGGGCAGGGAGTCCATGAAGACCTCCCAGCCGTTGCCCTGGAAGCCGGTGGAGCCGGAGCCGTAGGTCTGGAAGATCGTGGAGCCGAGGATCTTGTTCAGCTGCACCGCGCCTTCCTTGAACAGCGAGCCGAGCCAGAAGACCGGCATGGCGAGGAACAGGAAGCCGATGAAGGTCAGCGTGTAGTCGGTGCGCGAATACTGCTTGACCGCGCTGACGACACCGGCGAGAATGGCGATGCCGATGGACGCGATGGTCGCGAACAGGACCAGCCGGAGGGTGATCCAGAAGCGCGTGGAGATCTCGTAGCCGATGTCCATGGCGGAGCCCTCGATGGAGGGGCCCCATTCGCCCTTGAGGAGGCCGATGTCGCCGTTGGTGTCACCGAGCCCGGTGAGCCAGATCCAGTAGCGCTCGGGGATGGACCGGTCGTAGTACAGCGACGACTCGAGCGCGTCGACCGTGGACTGGGGCACCGGCTCGCCGGTGGACTGCTGGATCTCGAAGACCATGTCCTGGACGGGGTCGTTGACGACGTCGACCAGGACAAAGCACAAGATAGTCGCTCCCAGCAGCACCGGGATCATCAGTAGGGTGCGCCGGATTATGAATACAACCATAATGCCTCGTTAACGGTTTCTCTGGTGTGGACCGGTTCGCCTGCCGACCGGCCCTTCCGCGCCGAAGCGCGGCTTCTCCACTGTTCTGAATTCACTGCACTTCCTCGGCCTCACTCAGCAGCGACCCCCCATTCGGCCAAGTTGTACGCGGCCCGCTGCTGCGAAGCCCAATTGTCGCGGACGTTCACCAACCTATCGGAGACCATCACCGCGACCGGTGTGTCCACGATAGGGAGGGAATAGGCGTCCTGGACGACCCGCTCGACGGCGACGTTCGCCAAGGTGGCGGCCTCGTCGATGTCGAGGGTGCCGTTGACGTCGGCGATCGCTGCGTCGAGGTCGGAGTCGGAGAGATCGCCGAAGTTCGAACCCGAGCCGGTCTCCCAGTACTGGGACGCGGCGGCGACGAACACGGGGTCGGAGCTCCAGCCGAAGTTGATCATGTCGAACTCGCCCTTGCCGAGGACCGTGCCGAGGTCGGCGTCGGGAATGGAGCGCAGCTCGACCTCGATGCCGAGGTCGGCGAGGTTCGCCTGGACGAGCTCGCCGGTGATCCGGCGGTTCTCCTTGGACTCGGAGTAGCGGAAGTCGAGCTTGACGGGCTCGTCGTCGGGGGTGCGGAGCACGCCGTCCTTGAGCTCGTACCCGGCCTCCTGGAGCATGGCGTAGGCGAGCTCGACGTCGCCGGTGCCCTGGCCGGTGGAGGAGAGGAAGTCCGTGTAGTACTCGGAGCCGTTGCGGAAGAGGTGGTTGCCCTTGCGCTCGATGTCGGACTGCACGTACGCGTAGGTGCGCGAGATGACGTTCTCGATGTCGATGGCGGTGAACACGGCCTGGCGCAGCACGGGGTCGGAGAGGAACTCGTTCTTCGTGTTCAGGTCGATGTGCTCCCACGAGGGCCCGCCCGCGACCGCGTACTCGAGGCCCTGGGCGCCTTGGAGCTGCGTGATGGTCTCGGCGGTGACCGAGAACGGCGAGGCGCCGTCGATCTCCTCGTTGCGCAGGGCGGTGACGATGTTCTCCAGGCCGTCGATGACCTTGAAGGTGACCTTGTCGAGGGTCACCTCGGTCTCGCCCGCCCAGTCGTCGTTGGGCACGTAGATGACGTGCTCGCCGACCTTGGCGTCCTGGATCTCGAACGGCCCGGTGGACCAGGTGGGGATCGTCTCGGAGAAGTAGTCCTCGGCGGCCTTCATGGCCTTCGGGTCGTTCTGCCAGTCGAAGCCCTGCTCGGTGGCCACGTGCGCGGGCTCGGAGAGCACTTCCTCGTACTGCCACTCCGCGGAGTGGTAGGTGTCCTTGTAGGTCACGGTGATCGCGGAGCCGTCGCCGGTGATGGACTCGACCTGGGAGCCGCGGGTGATGTTGGCGGGGTCGCAGCCTTCGCACTTCTCCTGGTCGCCGGAGGTCGCGTACCAGTGGTAGATGAAGTCGTCGACGGTGATGTCGGTGCCGTCGCCCCAGTTCGCGCCGTTCTGGAGGGAGTACTCCACGGTCACCGGGTCCTCTTTGACGAGTTCCGGGTCGGAGGCGAAGATGCCCTCGTTGACGATGTACTCGCCGTCGGGGCCGAACTGGCCGGTGTAGGGCCAGACGCCGACGAGCGCCATCGAGACGTACGCGTTGTTGCCTTCAGAGGTGTTCTGGTTCCAGGTGCCCCACGAGCCGTCGAGGGCCCAGGTGATCTCGCCGCCGTCGGCGCGCTCGCCGGAGTTGCACCCGGCGGGGTCGTCGAGGCAGGCCTCAAGGCTGGACGAGGTGGTGTCGTCGCCCTTTCCGCAGCCCGCGAGCACCAGGGAGGTGCAGGCGAGGGCGGCGACGGCCGCGGTGTGGTGTCGCTTCATGGTTCCTCTCGAAGGTTTGCGTCGCCGACCGTCGGCGGGGAGGCACCTTGGTGGGTCGGTGGCTCCGGGCCGGGGGCCGGGCCCGCTGGTGGGAGCGGAGCCGGGCGGCGGTCTGGTGACGCGAGGTACAGCCTTCCACGGGAATCCCGGGTTTCGGACAACCGAACACGAGATGAGTTTCGTTCGTTATGTTCCCGTGATGTTCATTCCCTGAATGGCAGTGAAAGTGGGAAATTCACTGTCTGCCAGCGCAAATCTATGGCTCGCAAGCTTCGCCAAGACCGGGAAATCCGCCAGCCGCCTGGGGGAAGCGGGTCGGCCGCGACAGTGCGGCCGGGGCGGAGAGGGGTACGCGAGGGGCGGTCGACGGCCGGTCACACTCGGGCGACGCGGCCGAAACACGGCCTCCGAAAGCGGTGAGCGGCGAGGCCCCAGAGGGCCCCGCCGCTCAGCTCGGTGAGCCCTTGCCTACTTGAGCTTCCACTCCGCCGCGTTGAAGAGCGGGCCGCCCTGGGTGTTGCCGTTGGCGATGACGCCGTCGACGACGTTCTTGTTCCAGACGATGCTCTGCGGCTCGTCGAAGAGCGGCAGGGTCAGCGCGTTGGCGACGGCCAGCTCGACGACCTTGTTCGCGGCCTCGGCGGCCTCGGCGATCTCCAGGGTCTGCGAGATCTTGGTGATCTCCGCGTCGATCTCCGGGAAGGAGTACGAACCGAAGTTCTGGTCGGTGCCGAACTGCTGGGGCACGCTCGCCGCGAAGGCGGGGTTGCCCGACCAGCCGAAGATGACCAGGTCGAACTGGCCCTCGGAGAGCACCGGGCCGAGCTCGCCGTCGGGGATGGCGACGAGTTCGAGGGTGATGCCGATGAGCGCGAGCTGGGCCTGGGCCAGTTCGGCGATGGTGGTGCGGGTGGCGTCGGTGCCGCCGTAGCGGAAGGTGAGGGCCGGGACCTCGGTGCCGCCCTTGGTCAGCTTCTGGCCTTCGGCCGCACCGCTGTAGCCCGCGGCCTCGAGGATCGCGGCCGCGGCGGCGAGGTCGCCGGAGCCCTGCTTGCTCGGGGTGATGTAGTCGACGAAGTACTCGCTGTTGACGCCGAAGAACTGGTTGAAGCGCTGCGAGACCTCGGTGCTCGGGAACACGCGGGAGATCGCGTCCGGCACGTTGATGGCGGTGAAGATCGCCTGGCGCAGCGCCACGTCCTTCAGCGGCTCCGAGTTGACGTTGGTGTCGATGTGGAGCCAGACCGAGCCTTCGTAGACTTCCTGGCCGATGGCCGCGTCGTCCTTGACCTTGTCGAGCTCTTCCTGGCTGAACTCGCTCGGCCACGAGCCGTGGATGGTGCCCTGGCGCAGTTCGGTGATGATCGCCGGGGTGCCCTCGACGAACTTCATCGTGAGCTTCTCGATGGTCGGCTTGACGGAGCCCTGGTACTTGTCGTTGATCTCGTAGACGATGTACTCGCCCATCTTGGAGTCGACGGGCTTCCAGGGGCCGGTGCAGACGTCGCTGAGGTTCTTGTTGAACCAGTCGATGGCCTGGCCCATGACGGCCGGGTCTTCCTGCCAGGTGGCGAAGCCCTCGGCCTCGGCGACGTGGCTGGGGAGGTAGACGGTGGCGGAGTAGATCCACTCGAAGTCGAGGTGGCCCTCGACGAAGGTGACGACGATCTTGCCGGCCTCGGGGGACTCGATCTTCTCGATCTTCGAGCCGACCGAGATGGAGGCGGGGAGGGCGACGGTCTGGTCGGCGTGGGCCTCGTTGCCGGAGGTCGAGTACCACTGGAAGATGAAGTCCTCCACGCGGACCGGCTTGCCGTCCGACCACTGCGCGTTCTCCTGCAGGGTGTACTCCACCTGGAACGGCGCGTCGCTGATGACCTGTGCGTCAGCGAAGACGGCGTCGTTGAGGTAGTACTGGCCGTTCTCGTCGAAGTCGCCGGAGGCGCTGCCGTCGAGGCCGTAGCGCATCGGGTACATCGCCTGGTGTCCGTACGAGTTGTTGCCGGACTCGGTGTTCTCGTTCCAGGACTCCCACGCGGACGAGACCGCCCAGACGAGCTCCTTGGCGCCGGAGCCGCCGTTGCCTTCGTTGCCACCGCAGGCGGCGAGGGTGAAGGCGGCCGTGCCGCCGATGGTCAGGCCGCCGAGAGCTCTACGGGTCAGAGCCATGGTTGTTCTCCTCCAGGTGTCGATGCCGAGGGGCCTTCGCGAAGGCGCCGATGCCTCGCGTCCGGGTACTCGCCCAAACGGACGGGGTGGTGGGGAAGGCGTCAGGTGCCCTCGGCGATGTTGTGACAAACACTTGCACAGACGTGAGGGGATTGACATGGCCGAGGCACCAACTGGAGTTTATTCGTGATGTATTCGTGACTTTGCGCCGTGAAGCCCGTGCACAGAATGGACCGTGGGGCCGATGTGGCATCGGCCCCACGGGGGAATTCACTGAATTATCAGGACGGATGGTGGCGAACCCGATACGGCCCGAAGAGGCCGACCGTCCCGGAATGTGGTACTACGGCTTCTTCCACTCGCGGACGTTCCACGTCGCCGAAGCCTGGCTGTTCGGGTTCACGCCAGGGCCTTCGACGAGCTCGGTGTTCCAGAAGATCGCCATAGGACTGTTGTAGAGCGGCAGGGTGTACGCCTGCGCGACAGCCTGGGCGCTGATCTGGTTCGCGATCTCGGCGGCCTCGTCGAGGTCGAGGGTGGCGCGGACGCCGGGCAGCAGGTCGTTGATGACCGGGTCGTCGTAGCCGCCGTGGTTCGAGTCCGAGGCCGGCGAGAAGTACTGGTCGGGCGAGGTCGTGAACGACGGGTTCGCGACCCACGAGTAGACGACCAGGTCGAAGTCGCCCGCCGAGAGCGTCGAGGAGAGCTCGTCGTCGCCGAAGCCCTTGAGCTCCAGGTCGATGCCGACCTCGGCCAGCTCGGCCTGGATGATCTCGCCGGTGAGCTTGCGGATCTCGTTCGAGGACGCGAAGCGGAAGTTGAACGCGACGACGTCGCCGTCCTTGTTGACGAGCTTGCCGTCGCCGTTCCAGTCGTAGCCCGCGCCGGTGAGGATGGTCTTCGCGGCCTCGACGTCGCCCTTGCCGTAGTTCGCGGGACCGGTGTAGTCCTGGTAGTACGGGCTGTTCTCGGTGAAGAAGTGGTTGCCGAGCCACGGGGCCTCGGTGCCCGGGAAGGCCCGCGCCTTGATCTCCTCGATGTCGATGATGGTGAACACGGCCTGGCGCAGCGCCACGTCCTTGAGGAACGCGTTGTTGACGTTCATGTCGAAGTGCGACCAGGTCGCGCCCGCGTAGACCTCGTACTTCAGCTCCGGCTGCTCGTCGAGCGGCTGCATGATCTCCAGGCTGAAGTCGTTGGGCCAGCAGCCCGCGATGGTGCCCTGGCGGAGCTCGGTCACCTGGGCCTCGATGCCCTCGATGACCTTCATGGTGAGCTTGTCGTAGGACGCCTTCGCCTTGCCCTGGTACTTGTCGTTGGGCTCGTAGATGACGTACTCGCCGACCTTCCACTCGACCGGCTTGTAGGCGCCGACCACGACGGTCCACAGGTCGTCGTTGAAGAAGTTGATGGCGTCGCCCATGAGCTCGGGGTCGGTCGCCCAGGCGGCGAAGCCGTTCTCCTCGGCGACGTGGCTCGGGAGGTAGACGCCGCCGGTGAAGATCCACTCGGGGTCGGTGGTGCCTTCCTTGAACGTGAACACGATCTTGCCCGGCTCGGGCTCCTCGATGCTCGCGATGTTCGCGCCGGTGGTGCCGGCGGGCAGGGCCTTCTCCTGGTTGGCGTGCGCCGGGTCGCCGGAGGTCGAGTACCACTGGAAGATGAAGTCCTCCAGGCGGACGGGCTTGCCGTCCGACCACTGGGCGCCTTCCTTCAGCGTGACCTGGACCTGCATCGGTGCTTCGGCGAGGAGCTCGGGCTCGCCTTCGAAGATCGCCTCGTCGTAGAAGACCGCGCCTTCGGGGTCCCAGTCGTAGCCGACCTGGCCGACGGGGTTCATCGGGGTCGTCGCGATGTTCGTCGAGGACGAGTTGCCGGTACCGGTGTTGAGGTTCCAGGCCGACCAGCCGGACGAGACCGCCCAGACCAGTTCCCCGCCGCGTTCGCTGCCGCCTTCGTCGTCGCCGCCGCACGCGGCGAGCATGAGGGCGGAGGAACCGCCGATGGTCAGGCCGCCGAATGCTCTACGAGTCAAAGCCATTGCTGTGTCTCCTCCATAGGGTGTCCGGCCGAGGGGTTCGCCCGATGCGCCGCTGGGGCTTCGTCGCCTTCAGGGGTGTGGCGGAGGGGCCAGGCGGCCGCTCGGCAAGTGTTGGGAGCCACAGTGCCACGCATCAGTGGTGAAGGGAACGGATCGGTACGAAGTTGCCTGAGCATTGTTACCGGACCGATACGCGAAAGGGGCGGCCCGGATCGGACCGCCCCTGCCGGAAACCCCTGGCCTAAGCGGGCTTCCACTCCTGGATGTTCCACATCGGGCCGGCCTGGCTGTTGCCGTTGGCGACGATCCCGGCGAGGTTGCCGTTCAGGTACACGACCGACTGCGGCTCGTCGAAGATCGGCAGCGTGAACGCCTGCGGGACGACCATCGCCTCGACGTCGTTCGCGAACTGCGCGGACTCGGTGATGTCAGTCGTGGAGCGCACCTTCGCGATCGCCTCGTCCAGGCCGTCGAGCCGGTACTTGCCGAAGTTCGAGGACGAGTCGGAGCCGAAGTACTGCTGCGGCGCGGTCGTGAACGCGGGCGTGCCCGACCAGCCGAAGATGACCAGGTCGAAGTCGCCCTCCGCGAGGACCGTGCCGAGCTCGCCGTCCGGGATCGCCTCAAGCGTCACGTCGATGCCGATCTCGCTCAGGTACGACTGCACGAGTTCGCCTGCGAGCGTGCGGGTCGCGTCGCCCTCGCCGTAGCGGAAGTTCAGCGTGACGGCCTGGCCGTCGGGCGTCATGAGCGTGTCGCCCGTCGTGTAGCCCGCGGCCTCCAGGATCGCGTTCGCGGCGGCCGGGTCGCCCGAGCCGGACTCGGGGTCGACGGCTTCGAGCGCGTTCTCCCAGTACTCCGACTGCTCGTTGAAGAAGTGGTTGGTGCGGGCCATGACCTCGGTGTCCGGGTAGGCCTTGGAGATGATGTCCGCGTTGTCGATCGCGGCGAACACCGCGTTGCGCAGCACCGTGTCCGACAGGAACTGGTTGTTCGCGTTCGTGTCGATGTGGAGCCAGATCGAGCCCTCGTAGACCTCGGTGGTCACGGCCGAGTCGTCCGCGACCTTGTCGAGCTCCTCCTGGCTGAACTCCGAGGGCCACGAGCCGTCGATCGAGCCCTGCCGCAGCTCGGTGATGATCGACTCGGTGCCTTCGACGACCTTCATGGTCAGCTTCTCCAGGGCGGGTTCCGTCGCGCCCTGGTAGTTCTCGTTGGGCTCGAACGTGACGTGGTCGCCGGCGACCCCTTCGGTCGGCGTGTACGGGCCCGTGCCCCAGGTGGGCGGGTTCTGGGTGAACCAGGTGGCGCTGCCGCCCATCTGGGCCGGGTCGGTGGCCCAGTCGGGGAAGCCGTTGGCCGCGGCGATGTGGGCCGGGTACATCGGCGTCTGGAAGTACTGCCACTCGGGGTCGAGGTAGCCGTCCACATAGGTCATCGTGACGACGTCGCCCTCCTGCGTGAGCGAGGCGACGTTCGCGCCCCAGTCAGTGGAGGCGGGCAGGCACTGGGTCTGGTCGCAGTGCTCGGCCTTGCCGGACATCTGGTGCCAGAGGTAGGTGAAGTCGTCGACGCCGAAGGCCTCGCCGTCGGACCACTGCGCGTCCGGGTTGAGCGTGTAGGCCACGGTCATCGGCGACTCGCTGACGAGCTCCGGGGCCTTGGTCAGGAGCGCGTCGTTGAAGACCCACTCGGCGTCCTGGTTGAAGTCGCCGAGCGCGGTCGTGGCTGGAGACAGGGCCTGGTGCAGGTATGAGGTGTTGCCGTCGGCCGTGTTCTCGTTCCACGACTCCCAGCCCGAGCTGACCGCCCAGGTGACGTCGGTGTCGCCGCCGCCCGAATCGCCCCCGCCGCAGGCGCCGAGCGCCGCGGCGGCCAGCGCCGCCGCTCCGGCGAGGGCGCCGGCCCTCGCTTGTGCTGGTCGCATATGTCCACTCCCCCGTATTGATTCCACTGTGGGCCGGATAAAGCCCGCAATTGGATCATCGTGACACCTGGAAGGGCCGGTTTCGGGAAGTTCCGGACAAACGGCGGGGCGCGGTGCGACCCTCACGCCTCCATTTCGCGCGGGAGGGCGCCGTCGTGGACGACGGTGAGGCGGGAGACGGCGCGGGTAAGGGCGACATAGAGGTGCCGCAGGCCGACCCCGTCGAACGTCCCGCCGCCGGTGGCGGGCGCCGAGACGATCTCCGCTGGTTCGACCACGACGACATGGTCGTACTCGAGACCTTTGGCGAGGCTGGCGGCGACGACCTCGACGCGCTCCGTGCCGTCCAGCAACTCCCGCAACGCCTCGGCCCGCTCGTCGGCGGCAATGACCCCGACAAGCCCTTCCTCCGCAAGCGCCTTGGTTACAGCCTCCCGCACACCCGCCGCGAGATCGGCGGTCGAAATCAAGTCGTAGGAGCCGTCGGAGCGGATCGACCGCGCGGGCGCGACGTCGACGCCGAGGTGGGGCAGGACCCGGTTGGCGAGGGCGATGATGACGGCCGGGACGCGGAAGCCGGTGGTCAGCTCGGTGTGCTCGACCTGGTCTTTCCCGAGGTGGCGCATCTGGTCGGTCCAGGAGGCGGCGGCCCAGGGCGTGGTGCCCTGGGCGAGGTCGCCGAGGACGGTGACCGAGCCTTTGCCGGAGCGGCGGGCGATGACGCGGCACTGCATCGGGGAGAGGTCCTGGGCTTCGTCGATGACGATGTGGCCGAAGGACTCCGAGGGTTCGCGGAGCTTCATGTGCGATTCGATCTCGTCGGAGATGAGCAGGTCGCCGGGGGTGGGCCTGGCGGGTTTCCCGGCGAGGAACGCGGCCTCGTCGTCGGTGAGGATGCCGCGCGTGGCGTCGGCGCGGAAGGCCGCGTCGGTGTACAGCTTCTTCATGACGGTCTTGGTGTTGAGCTTGGGCCAGACGGCGTCGAGGAAGGCCTTCACCGAGTCGGAGCGTTTGAGCTTGGTGGCCCACTTGCTGTCCGGGGAGTGGCCGGTGCGGATCTCGGCCTGGCGGCGGGCGCCCTGCACGATCGCGTCCTCGACCGCTTTGCGTCCGGCGGTGTAGGTGCGGGTGTGCTTGCGGGCGTTGGTGATCGCCTCGTTCAGGTAGTTGAGGCCGAGGCGCCAGCGCCAGCCGCCGTCGGCGATGAGGAGGCCGTCATCGGCGGTGATGCCGCCGTCGACAGCGGTCCCGACGTGGCCCCAGACGGCGCGTTCGCAGACGAGGGCCATGCGGGCGTCGTGTTTGACGAGGGCGGCTTCGTGGGTGTCGGCGGCGAGGGCGGTGTGGGCGCCGGTGAGCTGCTGGACGGTGACCTGCCAGACGGAGGACTCGCCGAGGGTGGGGAGGACGCCGGAGATGTATTTGAGGAAGCCCTCGTTGGGGCCGACGACGAGGACGCCGGCCTTGTCGAGCTTCTCGGTGTAGTTGTAGAGGAGCCAGGCGGCGCGGTGGAGGCCGACGGCGGTCTTGCCGGTGCCGGGGGCGCCTTGGACGCAGAGGTTCGCGGCGGCCTCGCGGCGGATGAGCTCGTCCTGCTCGGGCTGGATGGTGGCGACGATGTCGCGCATCGGGCCCGTGCGGGGGCGTTCGATCTCCTCGGTGAGGATGTCGGAGGCGAGGTGCTCGCCGAGCTGCAGGTTCTCGTCTTCGAAGCCGGTGATGCGGGCGCCTTGGAAGCCGAAGCGGCGGCGGCGGGCGACGTCGCGGCGGTCGTGGGCGGAGGCGCGGTAGTACTGCTCGGAGAGGGGCGCGCGCCAGTCGAGGACCAGCGGGTCGCCCCGCTCGTCGCGGATGTGGCGGCGGCCGATGTGGAAGTCCTCGCCGTCGTCCATCCAGATGCGGCCGAAGAAGAGTGCGATGTCGCGGTCGGAGAGGTCGGCGAGGCGGGGGACGGTGTAGTTGGCCATGGCCCAGCCGAAGAGGTGGTCGGACCTGACGTCGCCGAGGCCGAGGTTCCTCGTGGACTCGTCGAAGTCGCCGGAGTAGATGTTGTGGATGCCTTCGGTGAGGTCGCGCATGGCGGCCATCTGGGCGCGGGCGTGCTCGTGGTGCTGGAGTTCAGCCTGGAGCTCGGTTTCAGACACGGCTTTTCTCCCGGTGGATTTGTACAGGATTGAAGCAGACGAACCGTCGACCTTACTTCCTGCTGACCTGCGGGAGCAAATCGTTTACCGGGCGGCGAGGGGCTTCACGTCCACGAGGCGGCCGTCGTCGCGGTGGAGGACCCATCCGGCGCCGGGCGGGGCCGTGTCGGGGCCGTCGAGCGGGAGGCTGAGGTCGTGCCCGGCGAGGTCGTGGCCGTCGCGGGCGGCGACGGCGACGAGGAGCGCGGCGAGGACGATGCCTTCGGCGCAGACGACGGTGGTGCGGCGGGGATCGGGCAGGGTGCGGATCGCTTTGGCGGCCAGCCAGACCGCCGTATGGGCGGCGTCCGGGAGCGCGGGCGTGGCGGGGCTGAGGTCGTCGGAGACGGTGACGCGGAGGTCGAGGCGGCTGGCGAGCGGCGCGAGGGTGTCGGCGCAGGCGCGGGCGGGGCCGCTCAGGAGCGCGGTGGGGTTGTACAGCTGCAGGAAGTCGGCGAGGGCCCAGGCGCGGCGGGACTCGGCGTCGGTCAGGGGCGCCGGTTCGGCGGCGGAGAGGGCGACGTGGCGCAGGAGGATGAGCGCGGAAAGCATCAGCGGCCCCCGTTCGCGCGGAGGCGGGACGAGGGCCGGGGCACGGCAACCGGGAGACGCATATTGAAGATGCTTCATCCCTGAGTGAACTGTGGATGAACCCGAAGTTGAAGCGGAGGTGAACAGTCCGCAGCAGTGCCGCCGCTCTTGGCGCTGCTTGCGAGCCATAAATTCGTTAGGGCTGGTAGCGCAGGTCCTCGTACTCGTCGTGGCGCTGCATCCAGCGGTCCACGAACGGGCAGGTCGGGTAGGCCTTCGTGCCCTTCACACGCAGGTCGTCGAGGGCGTGGCGCACGAGCCGGTCGCCCCAGCCCTGGCCGCGCAGCGAACGGTCGACCTCGGTGTGGGGCAGCACGAAGAAGTCCTCGCGCGGGAGGTACTCCAGGTACCCGAGCACGGCGCCGTCGTCGTCGCGCAGCTCGTACCGGTTCTCTTCGACATTCTCGACCACTGAAAGATCCGCCATACGTCCAAGCCTATCCAGGTGAGGGCGCCTCCAGCGAGGATCTGCGGGCTCGCACACGTCCGGGAATACGCGCGGGGACCGCGGGTGCAGCGGGCGCCGGATAGAAAACCAGTACTGCCTTCGTGACTGATTCCACGTAGGATTCGGGTTCCTTCGAAGACCCCTTTGCGGCCCCTCGTATCCCCCTTGAGAGGAACCCCATGTCACAACCCGGAACGGCCGGGAGGCGCGCGGCGCGCCTCGCGGCCGCCCTGCTGACCGCCCTCGTAGCGGTCACCGGTGCCGCGCTCCCGGCGCAAGCACAGGAATCGGCGGCGCCGAGCCGCCCCGAGATCACACTCCTCACCGCGACCCCGAAGGCCGGGGAGGAAGTCCAGTTCCAGGTCGTCTCCGGTGACGACGGCGTGGTGACCGCGTTCCACTACGGCGTCAACTCCGGCGCGCCCCAGCACACCGTCGAATCGGACGGGACGGCCGTCATCGCGTTCACGGCTCCGGCCGGGCGCTCCGTCCTCGACGTATGGGCCGAAGACGACGAGGGCAACACCTCCGAGCGGGCCTCGTTCACCTTCACCGCGGGGCGGTTCATCGCGCCGATCGTCAAGGGCGCGTGGCGCCTGGACGGCAGCGGCGCCGACGACGCCGACCAGCTCGGGACGGTGAACACCACCGGCGCGGTCTGGGAGGACACGGCGGCTCCGGCGCCGTACGGCCGGGCGCTGCAGCTGAAGGGCACTGAGTGCTACACGAGCACCGGCGACGGCGCCGCACTGCGCACCGACGCCGCGTTCTGGGTATCGGCCTGGGTCCGGCTCGACTCGACCGCCACCGACCAGGTGTTCGTCTCCAAGGCCGGCGCCAACCGCACGGGCTTCGCCCTCGGGTACGACGCCGAGACCGACCGGTTCTCCGTGACCGTCGCCAAGAGCGACGCCTCAGGGTCGGAAGCGGTGTCGTTCGCATCGACCACGGCTCCCGCCGTCGGTGAATGGACGCACCTGTCGGTCACCGCCTCCCCGAACACCGTCAAGCTGTACGTGAACGGCGCGGAGGACGCGCAGACCGTGCTCGGGTTCCTCCCGTCGAAGTTCGACGGCCCGGTCGGCCTCGGATGCGATGCGTCGCAAGGCACTGCGCTCCTCGACGGAGCGGTCGCCCACGTCACCGCGTGGGTCGGCGCGCCGAACCAGGCGTACCTGGACGCCGTCTACCGGGGCGACCTCGTCCCGGGCACAGCGGCCTCATGGCCGCTGCGCGGCAACGGCACTGACGATTCGCCGCAGGGCCGGGCCCTGACGCTCCCGGCATCGACGACGTGGGAGAGCGACCAGTGGGGCCGGGCCGCTTCGGCGGCGGGCTTCGACGGCGCGTCCTGCGCCACGGTCGACGACCGGCTGCTCACCAGCCAGGGCGACCTGTCGGTCGAGGCCTGGGTCAAACTCGACGCCACCGACCGCGACCAGACGGTCCTCTCCCAGGCCACGAGCCGCAGGACCTCGTTCTCGCTCGGCTACGACGCCGAGCTGGGGGCCTGGCAGCTGGCGCTGCCGTCCGACAACGGCGCGCACCCGGCTTGGGCCGTGGCCAGCGCCGAAGGCGTCGAGGCCGGGGTCTGGACGCACCTGGTCGCTGCAGTCGCGACCGACCGCAATGAGACCGGAAGGCTCGCACTCTATGTGAACGGGGCGCTGGCCGCGACGACCGAGCTCGGTTTCGTTCCGGTCCTCGGCAACGACCTCGTGTCGGTCGGCTGCTCGGCGCCGCTCCAGGGCGAGCCGGGCGGGTACCTCGACGGCGCGCTCTCGGGCGTGCGGCTGTGGCGCGGCGCGCTCGGGATCGACGCGGTAGCCGCATCCTACGAGGGAAACCCGACGGGGACAGTGCGGGCGGGCTGGAACTTCATGTTCGGCGACATCGAGAACTGGACCGACCAGGAACTCTCGATCGTCGGCACCGAAGGCGCGGACTGGAACTGGGAGGACGTGTTCGAGGGCACGCTGTGGACCGGACTCCGGTTGGACGGCAACGGGAACGGCTACGGCACTACGCAGGGGCCGGTACTGGCGACGGACGAGTCGTTCACCGTCATCACCGCGGTCAACCTGGCGGACAAGGCCGCCGACCAGACGTTCGTCGCCCAGGCGGGCGCTGGCGGACCGGCGTTCGATCTCGGCTACGACGCGGCGCTCGACCGCATCCGCTTCACGATGCCGTCGGCGGACGGCACCACCGCTGAGGTCCTGGCGCCGTCGGCACCCGCGACCGGGCAGTGGATCCACGTGGCGGCCGTGTACGACCTCAAGGCCGGGCGGATGCACCTGTACTTGAACGGCGTCGCCGTCGCCTCCGCCGAGGGGCCTTCGAGCCCGTGGCAGGGCGACGGTCCGGTGACGCTGGGGGTCGCGGCCGACGCCTCGGGCGGCCGATGGAACGCGCTGAACGGCTCGATCAGCAACACGTTCCTGTACGAATCGGTGGCTACGGAAACAGTGATCAAGGCGCACGCGGGCATCATCTAGACGCTCGTACCGCTCCCGGCTGCCGGTCCGCTCTTCAGCGGGCCGGCAGTCGTCTTTCCCGGCAGCGCGATGGCGACGAGGGCGGCAGCGGCTGAGATGCAGGCTGCTGCGGTGAAGACTTCGGCGTATTGGGTGGCGAGGGCGGCGTTGAGGGCTTCGAGGTAGTCGGCTTGGAGGGCAAGGAATTCGGTTTCGGAGATGCCGATGGGGAGGGGCATGTCGAGGTCGGCGGTGGCGTTCTGGAAGCGGTGGAGGCTCCAGGAGGTGAGGGCGGCGACGCCGATGAGCATGCCCATCATGCGGGCGACGACGACCGCGGCGGAGGCCGTGCCGTGGCTGTCTTCGGGGGTGGTGCGCAGGGCGGCGGAGGAGAGCGGGGCGATCGTGGCGCCGAGGGCGGCTCCGGCGAGGGCGAGGCCCGGTTCGATGTCGGGGACCGTGGCGCCGATCCAGTAGAACGCGGCGGCGGCGAGCGCGAAGCCGGTGACGGCGGGGAGGCGTTCGCCGAGGCGGGAGGCGAGGAACCCGCCGATGAGGGCGCCGACGGGCAGGCCGATGAGGAACCACAGGAGCAGGAGTGCACCGCCCGTGGAGTCGAGGCCGCGGAGGGTCTGGGCGAGGAGCTGCACGTCGACGAGGGTGACCATGAGGACGGCACCGGCGGCGAGGCTCGCAGCGAGACCGGCCGCGAAGGGCCGCCAGGCGACCCCGGCCGGGTCGAGGAGGCGCGTCGCGGAGTGCCGCTGCTGGAACCCGAAGACCACGAGGACGCCGACCCCGGCGAGCACCGCGGCCAGGCCCCAGGAGGGCAGGACGGCCGCCGCGGGGTCGGGGTTGTAGAGCCCCACGGTGAACAGCCCCAAGGCGGCGGCGAGGAGCAGGCCGCCGATCCAGTCGATGCGGGCGGTGCCGCGTCTCGCTTCGGCCCGCGGCAGGGCGTAGTGGATCGCCAGCGCCGCAAGCAAAGCGAGGGGGACGTTGATCCAGAAGATGCCGCGCCAGCCGACCAGGGCGGCCACGCCCGCGCCGAAGAGCGGGCCGAGGACCGCGCCGAGTTCCTGTGCGGCGCCGACCCATCCGAGGACGGCGGGCCTGCGGCGGGCGGCGAAGAGGTCGGCTGCGAGGGCCATGGTGACGGGCAGGAGCGCGCCGCCCGCGAGGCCTTGGAGGGCGCGCCCGGCGACGAGGGGCCACAGCGCGGTGGCGGTCGCGGAGACGACCGAGCCGATCGCGAACGCGGCGAGGCACGCGTAGATGATCGGCTTGCGCCCGAACCGGTCCGAGAGGCGCCCCAGGAGCGGCATCCCGGCGGTGTAGCCGAGCAGGTAGCCCGTCACCAGCGGGGTCGCCCGCTCAAGATGGTTGACGGGGATGTGGAACTCGCCGATCATGTCGACGAGGACGGACACGAGGACGTAGGCGTCGATCGAGCCGAGGAGGACGGCGGCCCCGGCCGCGCCGATGGCGAGCCTGCGGCGGCCCGCCTCAGGGCGCTTCAATCGTCACCGGTTCGTCGTAGTCGGTGAACAGCAGCGTCACGGTCGCGTCCCCTTGGGAGAACTCGGCTTTGACGACGCGGGCGGTCTCCTGGTCGAACCAGACGGTGGCGGTGCTCCAGTCCCCTTCGGCGGGGATGAGGGTGGCGAACGCGGCGGGGTCGAACTCGACTTCGTAGCGGTAGGTCTCGGCGCCGTCGACCTTCTCGGTGTCCTGCGGTTCGGCGGAGTCGACCGCGTCGAGGAGCGCGGCGATCCCGGCGTCGGGGTCGAGCAGGAGGGTCGGGTCGTACGGGAGCATGTCGTCGCCGACGGGGATCTGCTGGAAGCCGCCGGTGGGGCCCTTGACCCAGGCGTCCTCGCCGATGATGACGTACTCGGCTTCGATGTCCATGCCGAACGCGGTGAGGGTCCCGGTGCCCTGCGCGGAGCCGTCTGCGGTGACGACACCGTCAGCGGCTTTCACGTCGAGGCCGGGAACGTCGCCGTCGACGGCGAGGTCGAAGCGGACGCTCTCGACCTCACGCATGGCGGTGGCGGCGTCCGGGAGCATCTCGTCGGCGGCGGGCAGGTCGCCGCCGCTGGAGCAGGCCGCGGCCGCGAAGAGGGCGAGTCCGGCGGTGACCACGAGGGGTATCGATCGCATGGCCCGATCCTATGTCGAAGCGGCACCTCCGTGCGGTGCTCGGCCCGGTGAACATCACAGCGGGCCCGCATACTCGCGGTGTTAGTGTCGGCCGCAGGAAACCCCATGTGACACCCCATGGAACGCTCGAAAGGACACCCTGCCGTGCTCGCGAACTCCGTCTTCCGCTACCGCATGCTCACCCTCGCCGAGGGGTGGTCGTTCGTGCTGCTCCTGGTGTTCGGCTCGCTCCTGAGCCGCATCTCGGACATCAACCTGGTGATGCCGCTGGGGATGCTGCACGGCGTCCTGTTCGTGCTCCTGGTCCTCGCGACGCTCCTGATCCGCCGCCGCCTCGACTGGGGCTTCGGCACCACCCTCGTCGCGTTGATCTGCTCGGTGATCCCGTTGGCGCCGTTCTTCTTCCACCACGCGAAGAAGGACGAGTTCCTGGAGGCCGAGCTCGCCGCCCAGCCCGCACAGGTCTAGCTGCTGCCGAGCAGTTCCCTCGGCAGGATCTCGGCCCACCAGGCCTCGACCCGGTCCGGGCGCCACCCGCGCTCCTCGGTGAGCGTGCGGTAGGCATCGATATTGCACAGGGCCGCGTAGACGTCCACGGCGTCGGCGACGGCCCTGTTCAGCGTGCCCGCGGGCCAGGCGTCGAACGCTTCGGCGCGGAGGGCGTCGGCGCGGCGGCGGCCGTCGCGGTAGGCGTCGGCGAGTTCGGGTTCGGTGCGCCCGGCCTCGCGGAGCATCGCGATGAGGTCGCCGGAGCGCTCGAACAGGCGGCGGTCGAACGCGGCCATGGCGGCGAGCTGCGCGGCCGGGTCGCCTTGGGCCGCTTCGAGTGCGGCGAGCTGCGCGGGCAGGTCCGCGGCGAGGTCGGCGGCGTCGGCCAGCGCGAGGGCGAGGCCGGTCTTGTTGCCGTAGGCGGCGTAGACGGTGGGCACGGCGACCCCGGCTTCTTCGGCGACCTCGCGGATGGTGGTGGCGGCCCAGCCGCTGGCGGTGAAGCGCCTGCGTGCGGCTTCGGCGATGGCGGCTCTGGTGCGCTGGGCCTGCTCGGTGCGGCGCAACGAGTCGTAGGCGCGGCGGCTGGAAGGTGTCCCCATATCCCCTCTGATTGTACGCGTCTTATATTCAATATATGAATCGTAAAACCAATACGTTCGGCCGCCTCACCGGCGCCGCAGGGATCGGCTTCGCGGCCCTGATCCTATTGCTCAACCTCCTCGTCCTGGTCCCGGCCGGACTGCCGAGCCCCGGCTCCGGGCCCGGCGAAGCGGTCGCGTTCTTCAGCGCCGAAAGCGAAGCGGTGAAACTGGCGTCGATGGCGCTCCCGGCGGTCTGGGTCCTCGCGGTCCTGTTCGGCGCGGGCGCCGTCGCCGCCTCGCGCCGGTCGGAGGAGGGCCGGGGCGAGGCCTGGGCGCTGGTCGGCTTCGGCGGGATCGTCCTCCAGAACCTCAACATCACCACGGTGAGCGGCGTACGGCTCGCGTTGGCGCACACCGGGGCCGAGGAGAGCGCCGGGGCGCTGTGGGCCCTCCACGAGGCCCTGTTCGGCCTCAACGGCACGTTCCTGGCGCTCGCGCTGGTCGGCCTCTCGCTCAGCGGCAGGCGCAGCGGCCTCGTCCCGAAATGGCTGGCGGCCTTGGGGTTCGGCGCGGCGGCCCTGCAGTTCATGTCGGCGGTCCTCGCCCCGCAGGTGATGGCGGGAGACAACCAGCTCGGCCTGGTCGGCCTCGCGGGCTGGCTCCTGTGGGTGGCGTGGCTCGCCTGCTACGGCGTCGCGCTGATGCGGGACAGGCACTGACACGAAAGAAGACCCGCCCGAGTCGATCGACTCGGGCGGGTCTTCGCTGTGCCCCCGGCAGGATTCGAACCTGCGACACCTGGTCCCGGAAACCAGTGCTCTATCCACTGAGCTACGGAGGCCTGCCTGACTGATCAGGCCGCCACGATGCTACCAGGACGCGCGGCAAGGGTCGCACCCGGTTTCGCCGGTGAGGATCACACCCGGGTGAGTGCGGCGGTTTCGCGGGAGGAATGTCGGCGGGCGGGTCTAGGCTGACCCGGCGGAACCCCCGAGCCTAGCTGACACGCTGGGGGTTCGGTGTCCAAAACACCGGAAAACCGCAACATCTTGGGGCGACCCCATGTGCCGACCACTACATGTATGATTCTGCTCTGTCAGGTCGGTGCTGTCAGCTCCCGTTCCCACTGCACGGGGAGGGCGGCGCCGCCGCGCCGCCAGCGCGATCCGCAGCAGATCGCAACGTCACCGAGGGGATGCAGAGATGACCGGGCTCGCCACCACGCCATCCGCCACCACCACCGCGCCGCAGCAGCGGGAACCCGAGCCGGGTCCCGCCGCCCTCATCGCCGAGCGCCTCCGCACGCACGCCGTCGGACTGCCCGATGTGGACGCCGAGAAGGTCATCGCCCAGATCGAGGCCGGCCTCTGGCCCGGCGCGACCGAGCAGGGCCTGCGCGAGCGGGCCATCGAGATCACCTCGGCCACCGTCGCCTCCGAGCCCACCTACTCCAAGCTCGCGGCGCGGCTCCTCGCCGAGCACATCGCGGACGAGACCGCGGGCGAGGGCGTCACCAGCTTCACGTCGTCCATCGCCGCCTGCAACGCGAACGGCCTGCTCGCCGACGACCTGGTGGCCTTCGTGAACGCGAACGCCGAGGCGCTGGACGCCGTCATCGACGAGACCGCCGACGACCGCTTCGAGTACTTCGGTCTGCGCACGGTGTACGACCGCTACCTGCTGCGCCACCCCGAGCACCGCACCGTGCTGGAGCGCCCCCAGTACTTCATGCTCCGCGTCGCGTGCGGGCTGAGCCAGTCGGTCGAGGAGGCCGCCGAACTCTACCGCCTGCTGTCGACGCTCTCGTACCTGCCTTCCTCGCCGACGCTGTTCAACTCCGGCACACGCCGCGCGCAGCTCTCGTCGTGCTTCCTGCTGGACTCCCCGAAGGACGAGCTCGACTCGATCTACGAGCGGTACAGCCAGGTCGCGCGCCTCTCGAAGTACGCGGGCGGCATCGGCATCGCGTGGTCGCGCGTCCGCTCGCGCGGCTCGCTGATCCGGGGCACCAACGGCCACTCGAACGGCATCGTGCCGTGGCTGCGGACCCTCGACTCGTCCGTCGCCGCCGTGAACCAGGGCGGGCGCCGCAAGGGCGCCGCGTGCGTGTACCTCGCGTCGTGGCACGCCGACATCGAGGAGTTCCTGGAGCTCCGCGACAACACCGGCGACATCGAGCGCCGCACCCACAACCTGAACCTCGCGAACTGGATTCCCGACGAGTTCATGCGCCGCGTCGAGAACGACGAGCAGTGGTCCCTGTTCGACCCGAAGGAGACCCCTGAGCTGGTCGACCTGTGGGGCGACGAGTTCGCCCAGGCGTACCGGGCCGCCGAGGCCGCGGGCAAGGCCAAGAAGGCCGTCCCGGCGCGCGACCTGTACGGGCGCATGATGCGCACGCTCGCGCAGACCGGCAACGGCTGGATGACCTTCTCCGACACCGCGAACCGCACGTCGAACCAGACGGCTCGCAAGGAAAATGTCATCCACCTCTCGAACCTGTGCACCGAGATCCTCGAGGTGACCAACGACTCCGAGACGGCCGTGTGCAACCTCGGTTCGGTGAACCTCTCCGAGCACACCACGCCGGACGGCTTCGACTTCGAGCGCCTCGAGACGACCGTGCGCACCGCGGTGAAGTTCCTCGACCGCACGATCGACCTGGGGTTCTACCCGACCGCGGAGGCTGAGAAGGCCAACCGCAAGTGGCGCCCGATCGGCCTGGGCTGCATGGGCCTCGCCGACGTGTTCTTCAAGCTGAAGCTCGCGTTCGACTCCGAGGAGGCGCTCGCGCTGTCCACCGCGATCGCCGAGCGCATCGCGATCGTCGCGTACGAGACCTCCGCGAAGCTCGCGGCCGAGCTCGGGGCGCACCCGAACTACGACGAGACCCGCGCCCACGACGGCGTGCTGCACGTCGACCACTACGCGGACGCCCGGGTCACCCTGGGCGAGCGCTGGGACGCGGTGCGCGCCCTCATCGGCGAGCACGGCCTGCGCAACTCGCTGATGATCGCGATCGCGCCGACCGCGACGATCGCCTCGATCGCCGGCTGCGCCGAGTGCATCGAGCCCGTGGTGTCGAACGTCTTCAAGCGCGAGACCCTGTCGGGCGAGTTCCTGCAGGTCAACCGCCACCTGATCGCCGAGCTCAAGGAGCGCGGGATCTGGAGCGAGCAAGTTCGCCAGGCCATCGTCGTCGCTGAAGGTTCGGTGCAGGGCATCGACGCGATCCCGGCCGAGCTCCAGGAGCGGTACCGCACCGCGTGGGAGCTCCCGCAGAAGGCGCTCATCGACCTGGCCGCGGCCCGCACGCCGTTCATCGACCAGGCCCAGTCGCTCAACCTGTTCCAGGCCGCGCCGACCATCGGCAAGCTCTCGTCGATGTACCGCTACGCCTGGAAGTCGGGCCTGAAGACCACGTACTACCTGCGCAGCCGCCCGGCCACGCGGATCAACCAGACGACCGTGAGCGCCGCGCCCGCCGCGACGCAGCCCACGGAACTCGAAGTGATCCCCGCCGACATCGCGTGCTCCCTGGAGAACCCGGAGAGC
The DNA here is from genome assembly GCF_055586545.1 of Glycomyces sp. NPDC050141. Lineage (NCBI taxonomy): Bacteria > Bacillati > Actinomycetota > Actinomycetes > Glycomycetales > Glycomycetaceae > Glycomyces > Glycomyces sp. NPDC050141. The sequence continues at coordinate 87,603 of NZ_JBVJHZ010000002.1, forward strand.
TGCGAGGCCTGCCAGTAAGACCCTGAGGGCGGGGTCCTGCGGGACCCCGCCTTCCATGCGCCCCATCGCAACCTGACGACACGAGAGGACCGCCCATGCTGCTCGACCCGGGCATGAACCTGACCCTGCGACCGATGAAGTACCCGGACTTCTACGACCAGTACCGGGCCGCCATCAAGAACACCTGGACCGTCGAAGAGGTCGACCTCGCGTCCGACCTGACCGACCTGGCCGGGTTCACGCCCCAGGAGCAGCACCTCATCCACCGCCTCGTGGCGTTCTTCGCCACCGGTGACACGATCGTCGCGAACAACCTGGTGCTCAACCTGTACCAGCACATCAACTCCCCCGAGGGCCGCCTGTACCTGTCGCGGCAGCTGTTCGAGGAGGCCGTGCACGTCCAGTTCTACCTGACGCTGCTCGACACCTACCTGCCCGACCCGGACGAGCGCGCGAAGGCGTTCGACGCGGTCAACAACATCCCCTCGATCAAGCGCAAGGCCGACTTCTGCTTCAAGTGGATCGACTCCGCGTTCGACATGCAGGAGCTCAAGACCGCCTCGGACCGCCGCACGTTCCTGCTCAACCTCATCTGCTTCGCCGCGTGCATCGAGGGCCTGTTCTTCTACGGCGCCTTCGCTTACGTGTACTGGCTGCGCAGCCGCGGCCTGCTCGACGGGCTCGCCACCGGCACCAACTGGGTGTTCCGCGACGAGTCCTGCCACATGAACTTCGCGTTCAGCGTGGTCGACCAGGTCCGCCAGGAGGAGCCGGAGCTCTTCGACGAGCAGATGCACCAGGAGGTCGTCGCGATGATGGAGGAGGCCGTCGAGGCCGAGCTCCAGTTCGCGGAGGACCTCATCGGCGAGGGCATGCCCGGCATGACCGTCAAGGACATGAAGTCGTACCTGGAGTACGCCGCCGACCAGCGCCTCGTGCGCCTCGGTATGCCCAAGAAGTGGGGCTCGGAGAACCCGTTCCCGTTCATGGCGCTCCAGGACGTGCAAGAGCTGACGAACTTCTTCGAACGTCGCCCGACCGCTTACCAAGTGGCCGTGGAAGGCAAGGTCGACCTCGACGAGGAGTTCTGATCCGAAGCCGCGCACCATCTCCCAGCGCGGCGAAAGGGCCCGGCACCGAATGGTGCCGGGCCCTTTTCTGTTACGTGTTAACCCGCTCGGGCGAAGGTGGCGCCCATGGCCTCGGCGCCGTCGCTGAGCTGGGCGACGCACTGGAACGAGCCGTCGCCGGTGACGTACACGTCGGTGGCCCAGTCGAGGGAGTCGCCGCCGATGAGCTGCGAGAGCGGCCCGCCTTCGGCCTGCGCGTCGATGCACGCGGCCGCTACGGTCGCGTCGGCGCGGGCCCCGTCGGCGTCGGTGACGCCCTCGGGGAGCTGGCCGGTCGCGTAGGCCTCCCACTGGTGGGCGGCGTCGCAGCTGGTCGAGGCGAACGCCTTGTCGTAGCAGGCGGGTTCGGCGACGCAGCCGACCCCTTCGGCTTCGAGTGTGCACTCGCCGACGTAGTCGCCCGCGTTGGACTGCTCCGCGAGGCCGGGGGTCTCCTCGCCGTTGAACAGCCAGATCCCGCCCGCGATGAGCAGGCCGAGGATGACGAGGGCGCCCGCGCCCATGCCGATGAGGCGGCCGACGCTGGAGCCGGTGTCGCCCTCCTTGAGGCGGCGCTCGCGGCGGGTCAGGCCGGTCTCGTTGCGCGGCACGGGGACCGGCAGTCGCGAGTCGTGGTCGTCGCGGGCCCCGCCGGAGGCGAAGGACTTCCAGGCGGTGGTCTCGGCCGCGAAGTCCTGCGGCGGCGCCGGGCTCACGGGAGGGCTCGCCGGCCCGGCCGCGAACGGCGTCGGGTCGGGGACGACCGGGGACGTGAACGGCTGCGGCGCTTCAGGGGCGCGGCCGCGGCGCTTGCCCGGGGCGAGCCGGAGCGTCGAGGGCGCGTCGGGGAACGAGGCCGGGTCGAGCTGCGCGTACCCGGGAGGGGACGTGCGGGCCTCGTCCTGCGGCGGCGACGAGTACGCACCGAAGACGCCGACGCCTTGGGGCGCAGGGGAACTCGGCGGCGGGTCGTCCGTCACTTTGGCGAAGATGCCGGTGGAGGCCTCGGGGATCGACGCGAGGAACTCGCGGAACTCGACCGCCGTGGGGCGCCCGCCGGGGTTGTTGATCAGCGCCGTGCGCAGCATCTCGAGCAGCAGCGGCGATATACCGGGGATCGCCGGGATCGGCTGATCGAACAGGGCCGCAACGTCGTTGATGTCGAGCACCCCGTCCACGGGGAACCGCGGGGGCGTGCCGGACAGCATCGTGTAGAGCGTCGCGGCGAGCGAGTAGACGTCGGCGCTGGGGCCGACCTCGCGCATCTGGAAGACCTCCAGGGGCGCGTACGCGGGGGTGGCCATGGTCGAGACGGGCTCGCCGGGGCGGGGGGCCGCGATGAGGCTCGAGAGGCCGAAGTCGCCGAGCACGGCGTGGCCGTGGTGGTCGACGAGGAGGTTCGCGGGCTTCACGTCCCGGTGGACGATCCCGGCCTCGTGGGCGGCGGCGAGGGCGTCCGCGATGCGGATGCCGATCTCGATGGTCCGGTGCGGAGGGATTCGGTGGTGCCGGTCGAGGAGGTCCGCGACGGTGCCGCGGCAGCGCTCCATGACGACGTACGGGTTCGCCTGGTGGGTGAGGCCCGCGGAGAGCATCTTGACCACGCACGGGTGGTCGGAGAGGCGCCCGGCGGTCTGGACCTCGCGGCGGAAGCGCTCGCGCGCGGCGTCGTCGGTGAGCGGCCTGGCCTCGACCTTGACGGCGACTTCGGAGCCGTCGTCGTAGCGGGTGGCGCTGTAGACGATGGAGAACGCGCCGCGGTCGATCTCGCGGAAGCCGGTGAGGCGCTCGATGCCCTGGAAGAGGGCTTCGGGGTCGGCGCCGTTCAGGGGCTCGGTAGCGGACGGGGAGAGGTGGGGACCGGTTGGAGCACCGTAGGACGAGATGGTGTCCACTTTGATACAGCCTCCGTTCTCGGCGGCGCCTGCGGCGGTGCAATGGCCTGGCGTCGGTTCTGATGCAGGTCGGTGCGCGGGCCTGTGGCCTGCGCGCGGGGGACGTTCCGAACCTTAGGTCTCGCAGCTCGGGCCTGGGGGAACCGAGTCATGGGACCTTTGACGCATAACGTTACGGCAACGCGCCCACGATTCTGTATACCCCTGGACGAAGAGCCAGCGATAACTGGCCGAACGGTTGATATGTCGCTTCCACTGGGCGAACTGCCGGTAGCCCATAGTGAATGCATCCCCCGTGTGGCGCGCGGGAGGACGGGCGGTCCGACTGGAACGGGCCCCGTGCCGCAAGGCCCCGGCCCGAAAGGGCCGCCCGTCCACCCGCTGCGTCTCCCCCATTGGTTCAAGGATCGCAGCCGCGGCGAACGGCCCGGCGTACACGGTGTGCGGCCTCATCAGGAGACCTTGGCGGCCTCGAGGTAGCCCTCGGCCCACGCGGTGGCCTCCGGGTCCTCGCCGAAGGACTTCAGCGCGGTCCGGGCCCAGTCGCGGGCCGCCTCGGCCTGGCCGTCCTCATCGAGGAGGCGGGCGTAGCGGGCCACGATCGCCCGGCGCGCCAGCCCCAGAGCAGGCTCGTCGTGGTGCGCCGCAAGGGGTTCGAGCATCCGCAGCGCCTCGGCGCGGTCGCCCTTCGCGGCGCGCACGTCCGCCAGGAGCGCGGTGTTGGCCGCGCGGCCCGGCTCCAGCACGTCGTCGGTGACGAGCGCCAGCGCCTCTTCCGCGGCGGCCTCGGCCGTGGCCGGGTCGCCGAGCTCAAGGGCGCAGCGGCCTCTCAGGTTGTGCGCCAAGGAGATCAGGAGCGGGTGGCCGGTCTTGACGCCGTACTCCTCCGCGCCTGCGGCGAGGTCGAGGGCGTGGTCGAGCGCGCCGATCGAGCGGGCCGCGAGGGCCCGCACGTACTTGGCGAAGCCGCGGCCCCAGTCGTCGTCGATGCGCTCGAAGTCCCGGAAGGACTTGCGGGCGGCGACGTCGGCGCCTTCGGGGTGGCCCAGGGCCACTTGGGCTGCGGCGCCGATGGCGCGCAGGAGCCCGACGGCGAACACGTCGCCCGAGCGCTCGCCGATCGGCATGAACACATCGGACAGTCGCTTTGCCTCAGTGAAGCGCCCGGCCATGAGGAGCGCGAACGCCGAGACGCCGCGGACCCAGGCCCGGCCGACCAGGTCCATCTGGCGCGCAAAGGCTTTCGCGGCTTCACGAAGGACGTCGTCAGCGCCGTCGAAGTCGCCGCGGGCCACGAGGACCCATGCGCGGTGCTGCAGGGCCCAGGCCAGGCGCTTGTCGTCGCCGACGCCCACGGCGGTGTCGTAGGCGTCGAGGAAGCGGGCTTCGGCTTCATTCAAATGCCCTGCAAGGAAGTCGAGCAGGCCGATGCGGCACTGCGCGTCGCAGCGCGGCCCGGCGAGCCCTTCGCGCCGCGAGAGCGCCAGGGCCGCAGTCCAGGCGGTGCGGGCGTCCTGGAGCTCGCCCTTGTAGCGGTGGAGGCGGCCGCGCAGGAGCAGCAGCTGGGCGACGAGTTCGGCCTCGTCCTCGGCGAAGTCGTCGCCGAAGAGGCGGCCCGACGGGTGCTCCTCGTGCTCGGCGTGGTCGTCGTCGGCGGGGACGATGAGGCCGATGTCGATGGCCAGGCCCTCGATCTCCGACTCGGCTTCCTCAGTGCGGCCCAGGCGGGTCAGGGCCCGGCCGCGCAGGAGGCGGTCGTCGAACGAAAGGGGCGCAAGGCGTTCCACGCCGTTCAAGAGGGCGACCGCGCGTTCCGGCTCGGAGGCGTCCATGGCGCGGGCGGCCTGCTTGCGGACGGCCTCGACCGCGAGCGGGAGGACGTTCCAGACCTCGTCGAGCGCTTCGATCTCGACTTCTTTAGCGAGGGTGACGGCCTGCTCGGCGTGGAAGACGACGAGGTCGTCGGCGCTCTGGCCTTCGAGCTCGGTGTCGGCGGCCCAGCGGGCGATCTCGGCATGCGCGTGCGCGGCGTCGGCTTTCCCGATGGGCGCGTAGGCGGCCTGACGCAGCAGCGGGGTCACGAAGCGGTAGCCGCCGTAGGAGCGGCGGCGCAGCATGCGGCGGTCCAGGAGTTCCTGGAGCGCGGCCTCGAACTCGCCGGGGACTTCCTTCTCCAGCAGCTGCGAGGCCTCGGGCGGCACGGCGTCGCCGAAGATCGACGCGGCGCGCAGCAGCGCGCGGGCCGCCGGGCTCAGGGCGTCGATACGGGCGCCGAGGACCTGCGCGAGGTCGCGCGAGAGAACGCGGCCGGTGAGCGACCCGGCGGCGAGGCGCCAGTGGTCGCCGTCGCCAGAGAGCAGGCCCTGCTCGGTCAGCAGGGTGACCAGCTCGGCGAGGTAGTACGGGTTGCCCTGCGCGAAGCCGAGCAGCCGGTCCTCGTCGGGCTTGGGCATGCGCCCGCCGCCGAGGAACTCGCGAAGCAGGCGCGCGGCATCGGCACCGGCGAGCGGCGGAAGAGGGTGCACCTCGGCCTCGGAAATGCGCGTCAGCACACCCGAAGAACGAGTCAGTTCAGGCCGTCCATAAAGGATGACCAGAACAGGCCCGTGAATCTTCGAGAGCGCGACACCAAGAGCATCAATGCCATCGGCCGAAGCGGTGTGCAGGTCGTCGATGTTCAGCACGAGGGGACCCTGGGTCGCCATGTGCGTGATGAGCTCGGCAACCGCCTCGGGGATCGTGTAGGCGTCGGACTGCTGGCCGGTGAACCCACCAACGCGATCGGTCGCCCCAGGGCGCCCATGTCCAAGCAGCCCAAGCAAAAGCGTGATATTCAGCCTGCATTCGCCATGATCGGCATGCCCGTCGGCGATCCGCCGAAGCTTAGCCTCAGCAGTGGCCCGGTCATCGTCAAACCGCAGGCCAGCGGCCTTGCGAACCAAGTCCGCCAGGGGCCCGAACCGGCGCCCCTCCCCGTAGGGAGCAACCCGAACGGTAAGGACACGGGCCCCGCGCTCGGTCGCGATGGTCCGCACTTCACGGGCGAACCGGGTTTTCCCCATGCCCGCCTCGGCGGTGTGGATAAGTACCAGCGGCTCGCTGCGGTCGATAACGGCCTCAATGCGGCCGTTCACCCGCCCGATCTCGGCGTCGCGGCCAATAAACGGGGCGGTGTCGCCAAGGCTGGCGCGCGTCCCGGGCTCATCCTCGAGGCCCAGGAGCTGGAACACTTCGACGGGCTCACGCTTGCCCTTGAGGCGCACAGGCGTGAGGCGGCGCCAGGCGGCGGCGTGCTTGGTGGAGCGCATGGTCTCCTCGCCGGCCCAGATGGTGCCGACGGAGGCGATCGCGCAGATGCGGGAAGCAGTGTTGACCGTGTCGCCGATGACCGTGTACTCGAGGTTCGCCTGCATACCGGCGACCACGAGCCCCGACCTGAGCCCAATACGAAGTCCGATGGGAAGACCACCACCGGACTCGGCTTTGAGCAGACGGCGCACCCGTTTCTGCATGGCCTGAGCAGCACGAACGGCCCGCTCGGCGTCGTCTTCGTGTGAAAGCGGTGCGCCGAAGACGGCCATGAGGCCGTCGCCCATGAGCTTGTCGACATGCCCGCCGAACTCGTTCACCGCAGAAACGCACTCGGCGAGCAGGCGGTCGGTGACCGAGGAGACCCGCTCCGGGTCGAGGCTTTCGGACCAGGTCGTGAAGTCGGAGAGGTCGGCGAACAGCACCGTCACATACCGGCGCTCCGTCTGGGGGGCGGTCGCCTCCGGGGAGAGGGGCGCACCGCAGTTGTGGCAGTAGCGCGCGCCGGGCACGGTGGGCACGGAGCAGAATGGGCAGGTCACAGCAGCACCAACGCCGTGGGCAGGGTGTGTTGTTCCCCACTCCTTGTGGGAATGGGGTGGTTCTTGGCCTTCACGCTGGCAAGGATACGTGGCCTAGCTGACAGATACCTGTGTGCAGAGGCACAATTCGCCGACAACCAGGCCCAACCCCTCGCCCAAAAGTACGACCCCGTCCCCCCGAACAGGACACCAGCTCAGAACCCACGCGCCCCGCAAACCCCGGTAAAATCAACCCAACCGAGCCCTCCCCCGCCAACGGCTCCAAAACTGAAGGCCCCCGCATGGTCTCGCTGCCCGACCCGGCCCGCACTGTCTTCACGGTCCACTTCAACCGGCGCCGCCTCTGGCTGCTCCTCGCCGTCTCGACGCCGCTGGCAGCTTTCCTGCTCTGGCCTGCCGCCTGGTCGATCCTCGAACCGATGTTCGGCGGCTTCGCGCGAGGGCTGGTATTGGGTGCGCCGATCATTGCCGTCATCCTGCTTGTCCGGCGGAGATTCCTCGTTTACGACCTGCGGCACCGGGTCATCATCGGCCCGCCGGTCAGCGGCAAGCAGTCCCCACGCATCGGCTTCGATCGACTCGAGTACTCGGTCTACGACGCCACCATCTACTGGATCGGCGACAACGGCAAGCGACACAAGGTCACGCGCCGCTCTCCGTTCGCCGATCCCCAAGAGTGGGAGACGCTTGTCGATCTGCTCCTCGCGACGACCGGCTCAAGGCAGAAGCGTGAAAGCTCCGATGTGCGCGGGCCGGACGATGTTGAAGTGGCGGTGGTCGATCGTGGCGACCTCGCCGATGCCGAGGCGTTCGGCAAGCGCGACGACTGAAGCGTCCACGGCGCCGAGCGGCAGGTCTAGCCGGTGTCGAAAACGATCAGCGGGCGTCGCCCTCGTCGCGCAGGATCTCCTCGTGGCGCTCGGCGAGGTCGCCGCGTCCGGACAAGAACGACCCGATCCAGTCAGGCAGTGCGGCGTCGTCCTTCGCCGGGCCGGGCATCGCGTAGCGGGCCCGGATCCAGGTGAGCGCCTCGGCGGCCTGCGACTCGCCCAAGTCGTCGACCAGACGGTGCAGCAGTTCCTTGCTCGTCATGTCGGCACCTCCTTCACTCAATCGCTTTCAGGCTGGCCAGATTGGTTCTCCGTTTTGCCATTGGACGCCCTTGTTGCGGCAGAGGCAGAAGGGGTGGCCGACCGGGTCGGTGTAGATGTGCCAGCCGTAGCCTTCGCCTTTGGAGAAGCGCTTCTGGAGGGTGGCGCCGAGGGCGGTGAGGCGTTCGTGCTCGGGTTCGAACTCGTCGACTTCGAAGTCGAGGTGGAACTGCTTGGGGTGCTCGTCGTCGGGCCAGCTCGGGGCAAGGAAGTTGTCGACGCGCTGGAAGGCCAGTTCGATCTCCCCGAAGGCGATGCTGACCCACGTGTCGGTGCTGCCCTTGACCGGACGGCCGGTGACCTCGGCGTAGAACGCCGCGAGCTTCATGGGCTCGGGGCAGTCGATGATGAAATCGGTGAGCTTCAGCATCGGGCGATAGTCCCACAGGCCGGGCCGGAAAAGGAAGGGCCGAAAGCGAAGGGGCCCGGAACAAGGCGTTCCGGGCCCCTTTCAGTCGCTTGTTAGGCGGTCACCAGGCTGGCCTTCTGGAATTCCTTGACCGTGGTGTAGCCGGTCTTGGCCATGGCGCGGCGCAGGCCTCCGAAGAGGTTCTGCGAGCCGTCGGACGAGTTCGACGGGCCGTAGAGGATCGCCTCCAGGTCGGGGACCTCGACGTCGCCGGAGTCGCCCGGGCGGAAGCGGCCTCGCGGGAGCTTCGGGTGCGAGGCGGCGGAGTGCCACCAGGCGCCCGCGGCCGGGGACTCGGCGGCGTCCGCGAGGATCGAGCCGAGCATGACCGAGTCGGCGCCGCACGCGATGGCCTTGGCGATCGCGCCGGAGTTGGTCATCTCGCCGTCGGCGATGAGGTGGACATAGCGCCCGCCGGTCTCGTCGAGGTAGTCGCGGCGGGCCGCGGCGGCCTCGACGACCGCGGAGGCCATCGGGACGTCGATGCCGAGGACGGTGTCCGTGGTGGACCAGTCGTCGGAGCCGACGCCGACGATGACGCCGGCAGCGCCGGTGCGCATCAGGTGCATCGCGGTCTTGTAGTTGGTGGCCCCACCGACGACGACCGGGACGTCCAGGTCGGCGATGAACTGCTTCAGGTTCAGGACGTCGCCGCCGGAGGAGACGTGCTCCGCCGAGACGATGGTGCCCTGGATGACCAGCAGGTCCACCCCGGCGTCGACCGCGAGCGGGCCGAGTTCGGCGGTGTGCTGCGGGCTGAAGCGGATGGCGGTGGTGACGCCGCCCGCGCGGAGCTCGCTGATCCGCTCGGCGATGAGCTCGGGCTTGATCGGCTCAGCGTAGATCTCCTGCAGCCGCTCGATGGCGTTCTCGGCAGGGGTGTCCGCGAGCTCCTTCAGCAGCGAGGTCGGGTCGACGTAGCGGCACCACAGCCCTTCGCCGTTGAGGACGCCGAGGCCGCCGAGGCGGCCCATCTCGATCACGGAGGCCGGGCTCATCGTCGCGTCGGACGGGTGGGCCACGGCAGGGATCTCGAACCGGTAGGCGTCGAGCTGCCATTCGGTGGAGACGTCGTCGATGTCCCGGGTACGCCGGGTCGGGACGAGTGCCACTTCGGACAGCCGCCAGCCGCGCGCCACGATCTTGCCGGGGCCGATCTCGACCAATTCCCGCACAGTCTCTCCTCCTACAGGCCCGCTACCGAGTGTGGTAGTTGGGCGCTTCCACGGTCATCTGGATGTCGTGCGGGTGGCTCTCTTTGAGACCCGCAGCGGTGATCCGGACCAGACGGCCGCGCTCATGCATCCCTTCGATGGTACCGGCTCCGGTGTAGCCCATCGCGCTGCGCAGACCGCCCACGAGCTGGTAGACCACCTGTGCGAGGGTGCCGCGGTAGGGAACCTGGCCCTCGACGCCTTCGGGGACGAGCTTGTCGTTGGATTCGACGCCGCCCTGGAAGTAGCGGTCCTTGGAGTAGGACTTGGCCTCGCCGCGGGACTGCATGGCGCCCAGCGAGCCCATGCCGCGGTACTGCTTGAACTGCTTGCCGTTCATGTAGATGAGGTCGCCGGGGCTCTCGGCGCACCCGGCGAAGAGCTGGCCCATCATGACGGTGGAGGCGCCGGCGACGATGGCTTTGGCGATGTCGCCGGAGTACTGGATGCCGCCGTCGGCGATGACCGGGACGCCGCGTTCGCGGGCGACGCGGACGGTGTCCATGATCGCGGAGACCTGGGGCGCGCCGACGCCCGCGACCACGCGGGTCGTGCAGATCGCGCCGGGGCCGACGCCGACCTTGACGCAGTCGGCGCCCGCGTCGATCATCGCGTTCGCGGCTTCGGCGGTGACGATGTTGCCGCCGATGATGTCGACCTTGTCGCCGAAGTCCTTGGAGACGCGGGCGATCATGTCGAGCACGCCGCGCGAGTGGCCGTGCGCGGAGTCGACGGAGAGCACGTCGATCCCGGCTTCGACGAGCTGACCGGCGCGCGCGTACTGCTCGTCGCCGACGCCGATGGCGCCGCCGACGCGCAGGCGCCCGACGTCGTCCTTGGAGGCGTTCGGGAATTCTTCGCGCTTGGAGAAGTCCTTGACGGTGATGAGGCCGCGCAGGTGGCCTTCGGCGTCGACGATCGGGAGCTTCTCGATCTTGTTCCGCTTGAGCAGTTCGAGGGCCTCTTCGCTGGAGACGCCCTCGGGGGCGGTCACCAGGTTGCGGGAGGTCATGACGGAGGCCACGGTCACGGACATGTCGCTCTCGAAGCGCATGTCGCGGTTGGTGACGATGCCGATGAGCTTGCCGTCCTCGTCGGTGACGGGGAGGCCGGAGATGCGGTACTTGCCGCAGAGCTTGTCGACCTGCTCGAGCGTGTCGTGCGGGGAGCAGGTGACGGGGTCGGCGACCATGCCCGACTCGGAGCGCTTGACGAGGTCGACTTGCTGGGCCTGCTCTTCGGCGGACATGTTCCGGTGCAGGATGCCCATGCCGCCGAGGCGGGCCATGGCGATGGCCATGCGGGCCTCGGTGACGGTGTCCATCGCGGCCGTCAGCAGCGGCACCGAGATGCGGATGTTGCGGGTGAGCTGGGTGGAGGTGTCGACCTCGGACGGGATCACGTCGGATTCGCCCGGGAGGAGCAGTACGTCGTCGAAGGTCAAGCCGAGCGGGATGGCACTGGCCGAGCCCATCGGCACCGTGGTTCCGCCGACCCGCTCACCGGTAGCACCCTCGTGCCCCTGAATTCCGAAATCCCCTGAGAACGCCATGGGTCAATCGTAGAGCCGTAACCTGCGTCGCTCCGAAGCGCACACGTCCCCTTGAGGTGTGATTCGCAGCGGAAACGCTGCGAATTGAGGGGATGACCGGACGGGCCCGGCGGTAGAGCGGCAGATTTGTGAGCGGGGCGAAGCCCGCTTACCTGACGCACCGACGGGCCCGTTACGGGTTTGCACCGATTTGCCCTAGAGAAGGTCTTCGACTTCCTCGGAGACGGTCTCGAACGCGTCGGACTCCGACACGGCCTCCCACGCGTCGCCCGCGCCGTCGCTCACGTCCTCCCAGACCTCGGTGGCGTCGATGTCGGTGACCGCGTCGGCGACGCCGTCCACCACGTCGTCGAAGATCTCTTCTACGTTCTCGCCGAAGCCGTCCATGCCGTCTCCTCAGATGTTTGAGTGGGTTGACTTGCGGCCCATGCTAACGAGCAGGCCGGGCGGTGTCACCACGCGGCGGCGAGGCTGGCACGCATCCGGGAGGTACCGCCCGCGCACCGCGGCCGCCCGGCAAGGTCGTTGCCAAGGGTTAGGCTGGTAGACGTGTATGAGGAGCCACGCGACCCGTTCGCCGACGATCCCGACCACGCGGAGGCGCTCGCCCCGTTCGAACCCGAACTGGACGAGGACGACCGCGCGGACCTCCTCGAGGACCTCCACGAACTGGAGCTGTTCGAGAAGGTCCTGCATCCGCAGGGCTACCGCGGCGTGGTCGTCGACTGCGACGACTGCGACGAGGCGCACTACTTCACGTGGGGCCTGCTCATGGCGAACCTGCGCGGCCTCCTGGAGGCGAACTGCGCGCAGGTCCACGAACCGGCCTTCGACCCCGACCCGGCCCACTACGTGACCTGGGACTACGCCCGGGGCTTCTCCGACAGCTGGATCATGACGCACGGCGAGGACGCCGCCTAGCCGACCCGCTCCGAGGCGGCCTCCTCCGGCTCCGGGGCCTCCTCCACGGGGTCGTCGGCCCGGGGTTTGGGCGCGTTCTTCTTGGCGGCCTTCGCCTTCCGGTCCTCCAGCACGTCGAGCCGCTCGGCCGCGAGGATCGCCCGCGCGAGCCCGGCCCGCACGTACGGCGCGTCGGAGCCGGTGTTCTTGAACGTCCAGATGCCGATGTTGATGAGGCTGATCGCGATCGCGTACATGAGCTCGTCCTGCAGGCGGTCGTTGTACAGGAAGATCCCGATGATGACCACCGGCAAGGCGTAGAGCCAGGCCGCGGGCTGCCAGGACGCCAGCCGCCCCAGCGTCATGATCTCTCCCTTGGGGACCGTGGAGAGACCTTTGCCGTCGTTCCAGGCGCGCGCCCGCCGGTTCGCGTCGTGCGCGAACCACAGGCACGCCGAGATCATCGCCGCCACCGTGATGATCCCCAAGGGGCTGAAGATCACCCACCAGCGCCGCTGCACCAGCGTCGGCAGCAGGATGTACACGGTCGGGTAGACCGCCGCGCCCCGCATCATGATCGAGGCCGCCGCGGTCTTCACCCGGGGCCAGCCGCGCCGCCGGTACGCCGAGTGCGGGGTCATGTCCGCGAAGATGTTCATGTACAGCCGCAGGCCCGGGATCGCGTACGCGATCGCGACGAGCCGCACCGGCAGGTTGTCCCACGCGTCCGGGATGTCGTAGTTCGCGGCGCGCACGTCGTCCAGGAGCGGGATGCCGTCGTTCCCCGAGCGGTTGAACAGCCAGTTCGCGATCTCGACGTACTTCGCCTGCCAGAACAGGTCGAGGTCCCGCGACCACCAGGTCAGCACCAGTGCGAGCGTCACCCACGACATCAGCGCGCACGCGACCGCCCAGTACTTGAGGCCGTTCGCCTGCCGCAGGTGGTGCACCTGCCGCGGGTGCTTCGTCTTGTCGGTCGCTTTGGCTTGCTTGCGGCGGACCTTCCAGATCTCGCGCTGCCGGGAGACGACGCTCGAGGCGGGCAGGAGACCCTTGAACCGCTGGTAGGCGGTCTTCGGCTTGCCTTTCTCGGCCGCTTCCAGGACCTCGATCTCGCGCATGAACAGGTCGCGGATCTCGGTGTAGCGGCCCAGCCCGGAGTCGATGCCGGAGACGACGAGGCGCTGCCGCGGATCGGCGTCGACGAGGTCTTCGAGCAGGCGCGCGAGCCCGACCGAGGCGACGTAGAACTGGTCGGGCACGGTGCCTTCCGCGCTGTGCGGGATCCCGCCGACCGCGATGAGCACCATGCCGACCGAGTACAGGTCGGCCCGGTAGCCGCCGGTGCCCGAGGACTTCACCTCGGGCGCGACGTAGACCGACTCGCCGGACTGGGCGCCGACGATCGTCCTGGTGTGCAGGAAGTTCACGCCGAGGTCGATGAGGCGGATCTTGACCACGTCCTCGTTGTCCTCGTCGACCTGGACGAGGATGTTCGACGGCGTCAGGTCGTTGTGGTAGCCGACGTTCGAGGCGAGCACCGCCATCGCGCCGAGCAGCGGCGGGCCGAGGACCCGCAGCTGCTTGAGGTCGACCGGCCGCGTGATCTCCGACTTCGGGGCCTTGCGGCCCTGCTCGGTGGCGCGGAGGTGGTCGGTGAGCGTCGTGCCCTTGATGAACTCCATGAGGACCCAGCTGTCGTAGCTGGCGAAGACGGTGACGAGCGGCGACCCCTCGGGCCGCACGCCGCCGAAGTCGCGCTCGTAGTTCCTGGTGGCCTTGACGATCGCGGGCATGCGCAGATACGGGTAGATGAGGCATTTGAGCGCGTAGTGCGTGGGCCGCACGGCCTTGTTGGGGGGATCCGAGTCGACGGTGACGATGATCGAGGTCGTGCCCTGGCGGTGGAAGGCCATGGTGGCGAAGTCGATCTCGTCCCAGATCTCGACCGCGTCCGCGTCGTCGGCGGCGGGCCGGTACAGCGCTTCGACGGCGGCCCTCACGTCCCGGTGGGCGACGAGGGAGACGCAGCGCTCGTCGGCCGGGCGCCCGGCGATCTCGCCGCCGTCGTAGGCCTCGCCGTGGTAGCGCATCCGGTCCGAGCGGTGCATCCCGATGAGGGTGAGCAGGAAGAACCCGAGGTAGCCCTTGGTCGCTTCGCTGACGCGGCCGTCGGGTCCGTCCCACCAGGTCCACAGCGCGTGGAGTTCGGCCGCGCGCCCGACGCCGAACCGGTCGTCGTACGCGCGCTCGTCGAGCGGCACGTCGAGGAGCGCGGCCCGCCAGTCCTCGACGTCCCACCGGTCGAGTTCAGTCACTGCGTCACGGTGCTCGGCGCGGCCGGTGAGGTGCGCGCAGGCCTTGGAGACGAGGTCAACCGATGCGTTTGCCATCGGCGGTCCTCACGGTGACGATGCGGGGCACGGAGCGGAAGGAGCCGCCTCGGATCTCCGCGACGGGAATGCCCTGGATCGCGGCGGCCATGACGGCGTGCGCTTCGCGGGCGGCGGTGACGAGCGCGTCCCGGTCCCGGGTCTGGTTGCCGACCTCCTTCATCCACGGCAGCGGCGCGAGGTCGAGGACCTGCGGGCCGTCGCCGGGCTCGGTCATCCACTGCTGCAGGCGTCTTCGCTGCGTGCGGTACTCGACTTGCGAGGCGGCGTAAGCGCGGCCGAGGCCGCGCTTGAGGCGTTCGAGGTAGGCGACGGAGAAGCGGCGGCCGGGCGCGAGGTGGCTCGGCGGGGGCTTGATGGGCTTGGTGCTGAGGGAGAGCACGTGGGTGCAACCGTCTTCCATGGCGAGGAGGTGGGGGTGGGCGGTGAGGACGCCGCCGTCGAGGGCCCGCTGGCCGCGGAACACGCCGGTGCCGGGGACGGCGACGGGCATCCAGCAGCTGTTCTTCAGCGCCGACTTCAGGTCCTCTCTGGACTCGAACTCGTGCGGGCCGATGGCGGTCAGGCTGTCCACCAGGCTGATCGTGACATGGAACCCGGCCGGGCTCTTGAGGATCTTCTCGAAGTCGAGGGGTTTGACGGTCTCCAGGACTTCGTCGAAGGCGTAGTCCAGGTTGAGGATCGGCCCGCCTTTGAACGCCCGCCCCATGTCGACGAACTTCGGCGTGCACAGGTCATCGAAGTAGATCGTCAGCGGATACCAGCAGTCACCGCCCGCCATGAAGTAGGCGGCGTTGATCGAGCCAGAGGACGAGCTGTACACGGCGTCGAACACGCCGCGCAGGCCCAGGTCGTCGAGGGCGACGAGCATTGCGGCGGAAGTGACTCCGCGCATCCCGCCGCCCTCCACGGCCAGGCCGAGCTTGTAGCCGTCGACCCGCGCCCCGGGCGCGGAGTTCGCGGCCTGACGGGCCCGGATCAGTTCTAGGACAGGATGGTCGTCGGCCCAGTACCGGTCGGCATCATGGGCATAGATATCGGACAATTCGGCCTCGCTCAGGGGTGTAGTGGAGCGGCGGAATCGGATTGTCCTCAGGATAGCCCGTTTGGCCACATTGCGCAGTCCCCTAATTACCGCCCCCGGGCGGCGATCCCCCGCGCGTCGCGTTCGATCGCGGCACACATCCGGTCGCCCTTCCAGGTCGGCCGCCATTCCATCGGGCCCTTCGCCGGGTGCGTGAACACGGCGACCGGCCGGGGTCCTGCGCCTTTGTCCTCGTCGGAGCTGATGCCATGCAGCGCAGGATCTTCGGTGTTGCGCTCGACGATGAAGCGGACGTGGCCGCCCATCCCGATCGAGTAGCTGAAGTCGCCGAGCGCGACCCAGCGTTCGGATTCAGCGGCCACGCGCGGCCTCCCCGAGGACTTCGGCGCAGTCGAGCAGACTGGCGAGCCGGTTGCGGTCGCGGAACCGGTCGGCGAAGAACTGTGCCAGTGCGGTCCGGTCGGTGTCGGTCCAGGCCTTGCGGTGCTTGGGGTAGATCGTGAGCTGCGCGGAGACGGGCTCGATCTGGTCGATGATCCCGATATCCACCGGGTCGCCGGGGAAGAGCTGCCGGAGCACAACCGACCCCGGTTCGCCTGCAACGACAATGCCGGACACGACCCGGCCGGTGAAGTCGCCCGTGCCGATCTTGGTGTCGCTCATGCCAACGCCTCCGCGATCGCGATGCATTCGGCCAGCGGACCGGGGCCAGTTGGGTACGGTCGCGGCTTCCGGCGGTGCGCGCCGGTGCGGACGCGGCGGCGCAGGTGCAGGTCGTCGCGGGTGATGCGCCCGGCGTTCATCGCTTCGCGCTGCTGCGCCGCGGTCGCGGTGTGCACGAACATGCGCGCGGCGCTTTCCCGGAAGTAACAGCCGTGGCGGCCCCACCGCTCCGAACACCAATCGCAGCGGAGCCTGCCGAGGCCGAACCAGCCCCGGCGCGGTTGGTGCAGGTGAAGGTCGATCTTGGCCCAAGCGGGCACAGCATCGCGAGCTAGGCTGAGTAGTGCCATGAGAGCACGCCTCTCTTGTGTAAGCGGCCCGCGCGGCTGAACTCGCCAAAGATCTACTCGCGCGGGCCGCGCCTATGAGCGGCCGAATGAAGTTGTCGAAGTCGCCCGCCCCCGAACGGGGGTCCGGGGACGGGCACCGGCTGATCCCCCACCGAACCAGCCGACATGGAATGAAGTCCACCTTGCTCGGTCACGCCTTCCGGCTGCGGCCGTGACACTAGGTTGACACAACTGATGCAGTCGACGCAAGCACCTGGACAGTGGAAATCGGAAAATGTTACGCTGCATGGAGATCAGCGCGACACTCATGTGGCGCATGAGCCTTCTGGGGGTAGTCATGGCCAAGCCCAACCCGCCCACCGCCCGAGCACGCTACATCGGCAGAACGATGCGGGCCTTCCGAGAAGACCTGGGCTTCAAGGGATCTGAAGTCTCCGACCACATCGACAAGACGGCCGCGACCCTGAGTCGCTATGAGTCCGGCGAGTACCCGATGCCGGGTGACGTGTTTCTGACACTGCTCGACCTCTACCGCGTCAACGATCCGCTAGAGCGCGCGAGCCTCATCCAGATCAACGAAGACGCGCCGAAGCGCGGGTGGGTGGACTCCTTCCAGCCCTACATCAAGAACCTCGCCAACCACATCTGGATGGAAGGTGAAGCCGAGAAGATCCAGATCCTGGAACTCACCGTCATGCCCGGCATCACCCAGACCCAGCGGTATGCCGAAGCCTTGATGAGCAACGGCCCCAAACGGAACGATCCGGTCACCCTCCGGCGACAGCTTGAGGCCCGGATGCTGCGCACCAGCGTGTTCGCAAAACGCAACGGGCCGGAGATCAAGCTCCTGTTGCACGAGTCGATCCTCAGTCAGCGCGTCGGAGGCGCAGAGGTAACCGCTGAGCAGCTGGAGCGGTTGCTCGAAATCGCCGAGCTCCCGAAGGCCGAAATCCGGCTGCTTCCAGCCGACTGCTGGATGCACATCGCAGCCGGAATTGTGGTCGGCTACAAGATCTTCAAGCTGCCCGAACCGCTGCCGAATGTCGTCTACATCGACAGCACGGTCGCCGCGATCTACGAGGAAGACCCTGACATAGACTCGTTCAAAGAGACTTATGATGCGCTCTGGAACGACTTGGCCCTCGACTCCAAGGCAAGCGTTGAGCGCATCGCCCGAGAGCTGAAAGAAGTGAAGCGAGAATGAGCCAAGCGGCCGGTCAGCAGCGGATCTGGCGCAAGAGCACCCGCAGCGACAGCAGCGGCAACGGCGACTGCGTCGAGGTAGCCTGCGCCCACTGGCGCAAGAGCACCCGCAGCTCTGACTCCGGCAACGGGGACTGCGTCGAGGCCCGCCCCGCCCCGGCCGGTTTCGAGGTCCGCGACTCCAAGCTCGGCCCCGACTCCCCGATCTTCGCCCTCCCCGCCAAGGACTTCACGGTCCTCCTCAACAACCTGAAGTCGGCCTGAAAGAGGTCTGAGCACAGGCGGGCAAGCGGCATCACCATCACCGGGCGGGTCCTACACGGACCCGCCCGTTCGGTTACAACGCTTACAGCCAGCCCTCCTCCTCCGATTCATCCTTCGGCGGGCTCTTCGGGGCCGGCTCGGTCTTGCGCTTGTACCAACGGTCGACCCCGACGAGCGCGAGACCGGCGGGTATGCCGATCAGGAGGTGGGACAGGCCGCCCCATCCGGCCCAGTAGGAGAGGGCGAAGCCTCCGCCGAAGCCGACGACCAGGATGACGACCACCAGCAACACAGCAGTTCGCTTGGGGCTCATGAGGGGACTCCTAACTCAGGGTGAAATCCAGTATCCCGGCGCTACCTCTGCGGTGTCCATAGGCGAGTCGTCAGCCCTCGACGCACCCAAGATCGCTCCGAACCACAGGGCCGTCCCCAAAAGTTATCCACAGGCACTTGACCTGCATCAACAGTCATCTCGTCGGAAGTTATCCACAGGCGGAAACTTCTTGTTGCCACTCAACTACCCCACGTGTTGTAGTAGATAGCAAAAACGGAATCAAAAGCCATCTGGCACCGGCGGGATGGCGGCGACACAGAGGGATTCGCGAACGTCGCCATACCGAGACCGCGCGCGGGAAGCCACCCGCGCGCGGTCCCCGCCAGGTGCCACACCACCCCTCCCGCTCCCGCGGGAGCAGCGAGGGGGGGCGAGCCACCAGCTCGGCCGCCCCCCCCCACCACCCCCAACCCCCCCCCCCCGGAGTT